>JANXUN010000092.1 GCA_025356185.1 Gemmatimonadaceae bacterium | reverse complement strand
GGGAGCGCGCGCTTGCTCTTGATCCTTCCAACAACATCGTGCGGGCCAATGTGAGCGCGTTGCGTCACTCGAGTGATGATGTGGCTACGCAACCCGACGTCGACGCCGCCGGCGCCGAACCTGCCGCTACGGTTCTCGCGGGTGTGGCGAGCTAGCATGGCGAACGCGATGCAGGTGGTTGCGCTGAGTGAGCGCGAATTGGTCGCGACATGCGTTCGTGTGCACGTCGGTGATGTCGCGGCTGGCGCGTCCGACGCAGTGCTGCGCACATCAGGGCTCGGCTCGTGCGTCGGCGTCGTGCTCTACGATGAGACTGCACGGATTGGGGCGCTCGCGCATGTGCTGTTACCCAATGTGCATCTCTCGGCCGCGACGTCTCTGCCCGGGAAGTATGCGTGCACCGCGGTGCCAGCGATGATCGCGCACATGCGCGCACTGGGTTCGTGCGGCCCCCTGACGGCACGGCTGATCGGCGGCGCAAGTATGTTCGCTCAACTCTTACCACCGCGCTCGATGTCGATCGGCGCTCGTAACGTCGCTGCGGCACACGTCGCCTGCACGGCAGCGCAGATTGAAATTGTCGCTGAGGATACTGGCGGAGCGCATGGGCGCTCGGTGTTGTTCGACGTGGCGAGCGGAATCGTGCGTGTGAGCTCTGTGCTTCGAGAAGATGTCTACCTCTAGTCGCGCAATTTCGGAGAGTCCCACACTGCGTCGCGCGACGGTCCTCGTCGTCGATGATAGCGCGTTCATGCGCCGCGTCGTAAGCGACCTGATCATCGAGAGTGGCGAGTTCGACGTCGTGGGCACTGCGCGCGATGGCGCGCACGCCTTGGAGCAGGTGCGCGCGCTAAATCCTGACATTGTGACGCTCGATGTTGAGATGCCCGGACACGACGGACTCGACGCGCTCCGTGACATCATGCGTATTGCCCCGCGTCCGGTGGTCATGCTGAGCGCCGGCGGTGCCGCTGGCGGCATCGACGCGACGCTGCGTGCACTCGAGCTTGGCGCGGTCGAGTTTGTGCGTAAGCCGTCAGGGGCGATCAGTCTTGATCTGGAACGCGTGCGTGATCACATCGTGAACGCCTTGCGCGCCGCGCGCGCGAGCAATCGGAACACGCTCGGTGTTGCCGCGCGCACTGCGCCGTCATCATCCGCGCCTCCACACGAAGGCCTGTCGCGACATACTGTCGCGAACGCGTGCACGAGCGACGACGCGACGCGACTTCGAGAATCATCGGCGCGCGTTGCCGATTCGGTGGTGTGCATTGCCGCATCCACAGGCGGACCTGCGGCCCTTGCTGCGTTAGTTCCCGCGCTGCCGCGGTTCTCGCAAGCAGCGGTGGTCATTGCGCAGCATTTGCCCGCGGGATTCACCGCAAGTCTCGCACGGCGGCTGTCGTCGATCTCGAGCCTCACGGTGCGAGAAGCGATTCAGGGTGAGCCGCTGCTTGCGGGACATGTGTATGTGTCGCCGGGTGGTCAGCATACGCGGCTCACGTCATCTGAGTGCGGAGTGACGATCGTCCTTGGTGATGATGCGCCGCTGTGGGGTGTTCGTCCGGCCGCCGATCACTTGTTTGCGTCGGCCGCATCACTCTTTGGTGCTCGCGCCATCGGCGTCGTACTCACGGGGATGGGATGCGACGGCGCGGCGGGATTGTTCGCGATCCGTCACGCAGGCGGCATCGGCATTGTACAAAGCCCTGACAGCGCAGTGATCTCCGGAATGCCGGCTTCCGCACTACGGCATGCCGGGGCAGAGCACGTGGTTGCGCTCGCCGATATGGCGAGGACGATTGCTGGCGAGGCGGAACGATTGAATGCGATTGACGTTGCAAAGACGTCCGCACGCGCCGCACAATGATCGCGCCGCGATTTCGTACCAGCGCTATCACTGCTGGACGCCGCCGTCACGCCGCACCGCCAATAGAGCGTGCGACCTTCGTGCTGTTTTCACTTGCCGGTGAACGTTTCGCAACGGCGGTGGAGCACGTCGAGCGTGTGCTTCGACACGGCGACGACGAACTGCGTGCGTGGAAATCGAACGGTCGCGTTGTTGATCGCGTCGACCTCGCTGCCGCACTAACGATGACATCCGCCACACCGCTGAGCTACCACACGCGCACGCTCGTATTCAGTGCGGGCCCGCTGTGGCTTGCGGCGACGGTCGATGCCGTGTACGAAGTCGCGAC
>JANXUN010000088.1 GCA_025356185.1 Gemmatimonadaceae bacterium | reverse complement strand
GTGTGGGGCGTGCAGTTTCACCCGGAGTCAATCCTTACCGAACACGGTAAGACGCTGCTGGTCAATTTTTTGTCGATGGCACGCAACTTCTCGCTCGGTACATCGCTTGCGGCAGTCACTGTCCGTTAAACCGTCGGTGGCGAATGCGTTCTCGGCTTGATCACCAGCGACAGCAGCACGCTGGAAACCAATATCGCCGCAACCACGCCAAGCGCGATGCCAATCGGTATGGGATACAGCTCGGTGAGCAGCATCTTCGCACCGACAAATGACAGCACCACAGCAAGTCCATACTTGAGCAAGTGAAATTTCCCGATCACGCTCGCAAGCACAAAGAACAGCGACCGAAGTCCAAGAATTGCAAACACGTTTGACGTGTACACGAGAAACGGCTCGCGTGTCACGCCAAACACCGCCGGTATCGAATCGAGCGCGAACACCACATCGGTCGTCTCAACAAGTGCCAATACGACAAACAACGGCGTCGCAACGCGACGGAGCGCTCCCCCGGTAGCAACCGGCTCCAACACGAAAAATCGATCGCCGTGCATTCGTGTCGTCAGCGGAATCGCGCGACGCACCAGTCGAATAACCGGATTCGCTTCAGGTTCGACCGACGCCTCGCCGCCAAACGCCATTTTAAAACCCGTATACACGAGAAATGCACCGAACACGTAAATGATTGCGTGAAACTGCGCGATAAGTGCCGCGCCAGCACCGATCATGATGCCGCGTAGGATGAGCGCGCCGAGTATTCCCCAAAACAGCACGCGATGCTGCAGTTCACGTCCAATTTTGAAGTAGCCAAAAATCAAGATGAATACAAACAGATTGTCGACTGAAAGTGCCTGCTCAACGAGATAGCCAGCATAGAACTCGAGCATCGACTGACGCCCCATCGATCGACCGATCCACAATCCGAAGCCGATCGCGAGTGACACCCACAGCGCGCTCCAGCCGAGAGCTTGCCTCACGGTGAGTTCGTGCGATTTGCGATTGAAAACGCCCAAATCGAGCGCGAGTAAGACCAAAATCAAGGCATTGAAGCCTATCCACCACCACACGTTCGGCATACCACAAAATAGAGCGTAACCCGAAAGGAGACGGCGTGAATCGCAGTTTGCCTTCGGGTGATACTTTTCGTATCTTAATTGGCGTGAATCTTGCTGCATGCAGGTCCGCATCGACGTGTCGATGACCGTTTTGGCCGTGATTCCGGCGCGACTGGGCGCCACACGATTGCCGCGCAAGCCTCTCCGCCTGTTAGGGGGCTTGCCGCTAGTGGTCCGAGTCTATCAGCGCATCATCGGCATGCAGGTAGCCGACTTATGTGTCGTCGCCACCGACTCGACAGAAGTGCTTGACGTCTGCCGTCAGTTTGACGTCGCCGCGGTGCTAACATCGACATCGCACCCGTCTGGCACCGATCGCGTTGCCGAAGTCGCTGAACGCCCCGAGTTCGCGCACTTCAGTGTCATGCTGAATGTTCAAGGCGACGAACCATTTGTCTCCGCCGACGCAGTGCAGGGCGCCGTGGGCATCGTCACCGCTGGCCGTGCACCGATTGGCACTGCTGCCGTACACGCAAATTCGTTGATCCTTGCTCGACCGGACGTTGTAAAGGTCATCTGTGATGACGCAGGCAACGCGCTCTACTTTTCTCGCGCGCCAATTCCTTTTTTGCGCGAGTCGTCCGATGCTGAACATTTGGACTCGGTCGTGCGCCAACATGTCGGCGTGTACGCCTACACGCGCGCTGCCTTGGCGCAGTGGGTTGGATGGACTCCGCACCCGCTCGAACAGATCGAGCGACTCGAACAATTGCGACCGCTTGCCCACGGTTTGACGATCGGTGTCGCCGATGTCGCTGACGCGCCGGGTGGCATTGATACTGAAGACGATCTGCTGCGCGCCAACGCGCAGTGGGATGCATTGCCTCCCCAGCACGCTGCTCTGATGTCCACATGATACTTGACCCAAAGCCTGGGAACTGATTGATGTCCACCACACTCACCACCTCCGGTCCCACGACCTCACCGAAGTACATCTTCGTCACCGGTGGCGTAGTCTCGTCGTTGGGCAAGGGCATCGCGGCGGCGTCACTTGGACGCT
>JANXUN010000161.1 GCA_025356185.1 Gemmatimonadaceae bacterium | reverse complement strand
CGTAGAGTTGGCAGATCTCGCTAAAATCGAAAGCCCGTCGATGATGGAAGGAAAGTCGATGACCATGATCCTCGCGCCCAAGTAGTCGGCGCGTGCTCAAGCAACAGCTGTCTCGCGTCCGAGGCAGTTGCACCAAGCGTTCTTACACAAGGTGAGTGTCCCATGCCAAAGATGAAAACCCATAGCGGCGCCAAGAAGCGCTTCTCGATCACTGGATCGGGAAAAGTGCGTCGCCTGAAGGCCTACAAGAGCCACATCCTCACCAAGATGGATGCCAAGAAGAAGCGCAATTTGCGCCGTCCCACGATCGTCGAGACCAACGGCGAAGTGCGGCGTATCAAACGCATGCTCGTCGCCTGAGGATACCACACTATGCCACGCGTAAAATCCAACGTCGTCCGCCTCAAGCGGAAAAAACAAGTCCTGAAGCACGCCAAGGGTGCCTTTGGTGGCCGTTCCAAACTGTGGAAAGCCGCCAAGGAAACCGTCGAACGTGGCTGGCGCTATGCCTATCGCGATCGCAAGAACAAGAAGCGCGATTTCCGTCGCTTGTGGATTGTGCGTATCAACGCCGCTGCGCGCATGCACGACATGTCGTACAGCGTGTTCATTCAGGGATTGCATGCCTCTGGCATCGAGATCGATCGCAAGGTGCTCGCGGATCTCGCCGTGCGTGAACCCGAAGCCTTTGCGGCAATCGCTGCGCAAGTGCGCAAGACCATCGACGCGGCCAAGTCGGCCGCCTAACACGCGCCGGTTTCTGGTTAAGTTGAGAGGCCGGCGTCCGATAGGATGTCGGCTTCTCGTTTTTCAAGGCTCTCTTTCATTTTCTCGTGCAACTTTCTGAGTATCTCGCACAGGCCGACGCGCTCGCACACGATGCGCGCGTACTGCTGGATGGATTAGAGCCTGGCACGCGCGTCGACGATGCCAAGGGGCAGCTCAATGCGCTCAAAGATGATCGACTCAACGCGCTGCAGTCGACGCTACGCGCGATTGCGCCTGATGATCGTCGCGCCGCGGGCACGGCGTTCAATGCACTCAAGACGCAGTTGCAAGCGGCGATCGACGCGTTTGCGTCACGCCAGTCTGCGAC
The DNA here is from genome assembly GCA_025356185.1 of Gemmatimonadaceae bacterium. GTDB lineage: Bacteria > Gemmatimonadota > Gemmatimonadetes > Gemmatimonadales > Gemmatimonadaceae > Gemmatimonas. Next base: position 1,140 of record JANXUN010000161.1, on the reverse strand, counting down.
CACAACACATAAGTCGTTCGACGCCACCATGCCGCCGCGCCGTACATGGCAAGGCACGTTACATCCCGTGACGCTCGTGATCGACGAGATCTGCGATATTTTCCGCGAGCTCGGATTCACGGTCGCCTTGGGACCCGAAGCCGAAACCGAACGCTACAACTTTACGTCGCTCAACTTTCCGCCTGATCACCCGGCGATGGAATTGCACGACACGTTGTACTTAGGCCAAGACACGTTGCTGCGTACGCACACATCGCCCGTGCAAGTGCGCACGCTGCAACAGTATGCGCCACCGGTCCGCGTACTCGCGCCGGGTCAAGTCTATCGTCGCGACTTTTTTGACGCGACGCACGCGCCGGCGTTCATGCAGTTAGAAGGACTTGCCGTGGACGAAGGCATTTCGTTCGTCGACTTAAAAGCGACGCTCGCAGAATTTGCGCGACGTTTTTACGGCGCCACGAGGCGTGTGCGCTTCGGTCCCTCGTATTTTCCGTTCGTGGAACCTGGCGCACAGATGGATGTTGAAGTCGACCTGAACGACGGCAAAGGATTGCGCTGGGTCGAGATTCTTGGATGCGGCATGGTACATCCCAACGTGATCGATGCGGCTGGTCTCGATAGCGAGAAGTTCACTGGGTGGGCGTTCGGCATGGGACCCGCGCGCATCGCGATGTCGCGTTACGGCATCAACGACATTCGCATGCTGTACGATTCTGACGTGCGTTTTCTGGAGCAGTTTGCCCGATGATCGTTTCACATGAGTGGATCAAACAGTTCGTTCCGCATACGCTGAGCGCTGCCGAAGTCGGCGAGCTGCTCAGTCGGCATTGCGTGACGCTTGACGGCATGGAACGACTGGGTGCAGAACTCACGCCGTTTGTGATCGCGCAGGTTGTCGAAGCTGGACGTCATCCGGATTCAGATCACCTTTGGGTCACAAAGGTCGATGACGGCAGCGGCGCGCTGCTCGATGTCGTGTGCGGTGCGCCGAACGTGGTCGCCGGCAACAAGTATCCGTTTGCACGTACGGGCACGGTGATGCCGGGCGGACTGAAAATTGAGAAGCGCAAGATTCGCGGGCAAACCTCCAACGGTATGCTCTGTTCGCCGCGCGAGTTGGGGTTGGGTCAAGAGCACGAC
>JANXUN010000083.1 GCA_025356185.1 Gemmatimonadaceae bacterium | reverse complement strand
ATCGCGAGAAGGCATTATCTTATCCGTAGGCCGGACGCGCGCAGCGCGACCGGCAATCGCTACACCATCGTGAAGCGCCTTGGCAGCGGTGGCATGGCGCACGTGTATCTCGCGCGACACGTGACGCTGGGCCGATCGCTCGTCATTAAGGTGTTGCACAAGTCGTTGGCGCAAGAAGAAGAAATGCGCGAGCGCTTTCGGCGCGAGGCCGAAGCGGCTGCACGCCTCGTGCATCCGTTTGTGTGCGCGATCGGCGATATGGGAACGGCCGGCGATGTCGATTATCTCGTGATGCCGTACTATGCGGGCGGCTCGCTCGCCGACTTGCTATCGAGACAAAAAACGGTGGCACCGGTAGCCGCTGCGGCGATTGCGGTGCAAGTCGCCTGTGCATTGGACTACGCGCATCGGCATGGCGTCGTGCACCGCGACATTAAGCCCGACAATATTTTGTTTGACGAGGATCGCAATGTGGCACTCACCGACTTTGGCATCGCGACGGCGCGCTTTCATGGTCGACTCACAGCATCGGGTCGCGCGATGGGCACGCCACACTATATGTCGCCCGAGCAAGCGATGGGAAAGCTCGTGGACGGCCGTAGCGATCTCTACGCAGTCGGCCTGCTGTTGTACGAAATGCTCCTGGGCAATCCGCCATTTGACGGCGAAGATTCGTACGCCGTGGGGTACAAGCATGTGCATGAAGCGCCCGTAGCGCCCGATAGCGTCGACGCAAAAATTCCAGCCGCCCTTAGCGCAGTCGTCATGAAGTGCTTAGCCAAACCCGCTGGCGATCGCTACGATCGCGGCTTTGACTTGGCCGATGCATTGATCGCGTTCCTCGCGGGCAGCAGCGGAGCGGCGGCCACCGAACTGCGCATCGCGAAGTCGGCGCGCCAGACTGGCCTCACGCCAACATAGGTGCGTTGTGCAACTCACTGCTGAAATCCTCACCGTACACACGCGCCATCCGTTTGTGATCGCGCGCGGTGGCACACGTGAGTTCCGCGTGGTATGGGTGCGCTTGCGTGACGCGCAGAGTGCTGAGGACGGACTCGAAGGGTGGGGGGAAGCGGCGCCGAGTCGTTTTTACGGCGAGACGGCTGAGACGGTGATGGCGGCGTTAGCGCATTTTGCGCCGCTGCTGCACGACGCCGACGCGTGGTCAATCGATGCGGTCGAGCGCATGCTCGAAAAATCGCTGCGCCACAACGCCGCTGCTCGGTGCGCGATGAGCGCCGCATTGCACGACTTGGCAGCAAAACGTCTGGGTATTCCCCTTTACAGGCTGTGGGGACTCGACGCATCGTCGACGCCGTTATCCAGCTTCACCATCGGCATCGCCCCCGATGATGCAACGCTGCGCGTACGCGTGCGGGAAGCTGCTGACTATCCGATTCTGAAAGTCAAACTCGGCACGTCACACGACGCCGACATCATTCGCACGGTGCGCGAAGAAGCGCCGCAGGCCGTGTTGCGCGTTGATGCTAACGCCGCGTGGACCGTAAAGCGCGCGCTGGGAATGCTCGATGTGTTGTCGGAGTGCGGCGTCGACCTGTTGGAGCAGCCGCTACCGCCGCATGACATCGCTGGTCTGCGCTTTGTGCGCGAACGCGCACCCATGGATCTCGTCGCAGACGAATCCTGCGTCGTCGCGACTGATATTCCCAAGCTGCACGGCGCCGTCGACGGTGTAAACATCAAGCTGGCCAAGTGTGGTTCGCTGCGCGAAGCACTGCGCATGATCGCCGTCGCGCGAGCACATGAGATGCGTGTAATGTGCGGATGCATGATCGAAAGCTCACTGAGTATTGCGGCCGCGGCGCATTTCTCACCGCTGCTTGACGACGCCGACCTGGACGGCGCGACGCTGCTCGCCGACGATCCGTTTGTCGGACCGACAATTCCGCGTGGCCGCGTGACGCTGGATGCGACGCCCGGACTGGGCGTGCGCAGACGCTAGCGAGAGCACCAGTGACCACCCGCTGTGTTGAGGTGGCGCTCGCGGTCCCGCTCTTTCGAACGTTTACCTACAGCGTTCCCGACGGAATCGCGACACCTATTCCAATCGGTACACGTGTGCTCGTTCCGTTTCGCGCGCGCAATGAAATAGGCATTGTCATGGGTGCGTCTGCGCCGCCCGAGGGTGTGACGCTCAAAGCGTTGCATGCCGTGCTCGACGCCACGCCCTCGTTGCCCGGACCGCTGCTCGAAACGGGGCAATGGATCGCCGAGTGGTACGCCGCGCCGATTGGGCTGACCTTGCGCGCCATGTTACCGACATCGCTCATGTCGCCAAACGCAAAACCGTCGGCGGAAAAGCGTCAGCGGGTGGTCCGCATCATGCGCGAGATGCCGTCGCTACTCGAACGCGAGCAGATGTTCGCGCGCGCCAAGCAACAGCGCGTGGTGTACGAATTGCTGGACGCACAAGGCGGTCGTGCGGCGCTTGAAACCGTGCGACAGCAGTCCGGTTGCTCGGCCGCGGTGATCGCGGCACTTGCAAAGCGTGGGCTCGTCGAAGTACGCGACGAACGCATCGAGCGCGACCCGTTCGCCGAGCGCGCGGGCGTCGCACCCCCTCCAACGCCGTCGGCAGCGCAACGTGATGCGGTCAATGCGATTCTGGCCGGCGCGCCCGGACAATCGTTTTTACTGCACGGCATCACCGGCAGCGGCAAGACGCTCGTGTACATCGAAGTGCTGCGCGCGATCCTCGCGCAGCCGCAGAAAACCGCCATCGTACTCGTACCGGAAATCGCGCTCACGTCACAAACCGTCGACCGCTTTCGCGGAGCGTTTGGCGATGACGTCGCAGTGCTGCACTCAGGGTTGAGTGACGGCGAACGGCACGATGCGTGGCAAGCGTTGCGGCGCGGCGAGCGTCGCATCGCGGTCGGTGCACGCTCCGCGCTGTTCGCACCGCTCGAATATGTGGGCGTGGTTATCGTTGACGAAGAACACGAGTCCAGCTACAAGCAATCGGAAACGCCGCGCTATCATGCGCGCGAGGCGGCAATGGTTCGCGCGCGTGCCGAAGGTGCGATTGTCGTATTAGGCAGCGCGACGCCAAGTTTGGAGAGTTGGGAGCGTGCGAATCGCGGACAGAGCATCCGCCTCACGCTGCCGGGTCGCGCCGCCGGCGCACAGCTGCCCGATGTGTCGGTCGTCGATCTGCGCACGATTGTTCGTCAAGCCGTCGCGGCACGAACACCGAATGCGCCGTTCGACGAAACGCTTGGCGTGCTGAGTCCCGTCCTGAGTGCCGCGATCGAGGCGCGTCTTACACGAGGTGAGCAGAGTTTGTTGCTGCTCAATCGACGAGGCTATGCGTCGTACATGCAGTGTTTCTCATGCGGTGACGTGCGCGTATGCCCGCACTGTAGCATCTCGCTCACGTATCATCGCGTTCCTGAGTCGCTGGTGTGTCACTACTGTCAGCATCAGGAAGCGCCGGGGACACGCTGTCACACCTGTGGCGAAGACGCGCTGCGTCGCAAAGGGATGGGTACACAACAAGTCGAGCGACTCGTTGCGGAGCGTTTTCCGTCCGCGCGCATCGCGCGCATGGACGTCGATACGACGAGCGGCAAGTGGGCGCACACGGCGATTCTCGATCGCGTTGGTGCAGGAGAGATCGATATATTACTCGGCACGCAGATGATTGCCAAAGGACTCGACTTTCCGAATGTGACATTGGTCGGCGTGATCGACGCCGATACCGGTCTCAATCTTCCGGATTTTCGCGCGTCAGAACGCACGTTCCAACTATTGAGTCAAGTCGCCGGTCGCGCGGGTCGCGGCCGTAAGCACGGCGAAGTTTTTATTCAGACGCGACTGCCGACGCATCACGCGGTGCGACACGCGCTGACGCACGATTATGTCACGTTTGTTCACGAAGAGCTCGGCCAGCGCCGCACGCCGATCTATCCGCCATTTGTCTCGGTCGCCAACATCATCATGAGCGGTACCGATCAGGGTGAGACGGCGCAGGCGATGCTGGCCGCGAGCGCGTGGATTCAGCGGCTCCTCGCGCGGGACTCATTGCGTGATGTGGTGCTCGTGGGCCCAGCGCCCGCACCGATCGATCGCATCAAAGATCGCTGGCGATGGCACGTGCTACTCAAGGCGACGCGCGCGGGCGCACTCACGCGGGTGGTGCGCTACATCGCCGAACGGTGTCCCGTGCCCAAGCGCGCCGATCTTCGTCTCGTGGTCGACCGCGATCCGGTCTCTTTGTTGTAGACCACACGTTCGAAAATCGCAGGGTGTTGACTACATTGCGATGCCAAGGCTACCAACGCACCCCTCCGGCTCGACGTTTCACGAACTCGTCCGACGATGACCTCAAGACATCTGCGCGAAATTCCGCCGTACGTTTTTGCTGAACTCGATGTGCGTCGCGCTGCTGCGCGCGCCGGAGGCCGGCAGCTCATCGATGTGGGCATCGGAAGCCCTGACCAGCCAATCGCCCCCGTCGTCGTCGAGGCGATGCAGCGCGCCGTGAGTGAACCGGCGCTGAGCGGCTATCCGTACTTTCGCGCGCATCCGGCGTTCGCGGAAACGGTCGCTGCTTACGTCGCTGCACGCTTTGACGTACACGTCGATCCATCTACCGAGTTGCTCGCTCTCGCAGGATCGAAAGAAGGGATCGCAGAGATCGTGCTTTCGCATGTCAGCGAAGGCGACGTCGTGTTGGTGCCCGCGATTTACTATCCGGTGTATGCGCGTGCTCCGCAGTTGATCGGCGCACTACCGGTGTGCGTTCCGTTGTTTGCCGACGGACGGCTCGACCTCGATGCCATTGCGCCGGGTGATTTAGCACGCGCGCGTGTTTTGATTGTGAATTATCCGAGCAATCCGACCACGGCGACCATTACGCTGGCAGAATACGCGAGACTCGTTGCGTTTGCGAAGCGTCATTCGCTGCTGCTCGTGAGTGATCTCGCCTATAGCGAACTGTCGTATGATGGATTTGTCGTGCCGAGCGTGCTGCAAGTTGATGGTGCGCGCGATGTCGCCGTCGAAATGCACACGTGCTCCAAGAGTTTTAACATGGCCGGAGTACGCATTGCGTTTGTCGCAGGAAGTGCGCGTGCACTCAACACGTTGTATCAATACCGCTCCAACATTGGCTACGGTGTGAGCACGCTGTCGCAACGCGCGGGAGCGGCCGCATTCGCGAACTATTCTACGATCGTGCCGCCGGTTGTTGCCGAGTATCGCGCACGTCGCGACGCGATGGTGAGCGCGTTCGCATCGCATGGATGGCAGGTGACGTCGCCCAACGCGACGATGTACCTGTGGTTGGACGTGCCTGCGGGCTATGAAGACTGGGAGTGGGTCGATACCCTGATGCACGGCCCTGGCGTCGTGGTGACCCCTGGCATCGCCTTCGGTGAGGCTGGGAGCGGCCATTTCCGCATCTCTCTCGTGCAGCCTCCGGCGATGCTCGCCCATGCGGCCGCACTGATCTCGGAATGCCGCGCGCATGCGAGCGCGAACGTGCGCAACGGCGAATAGGTCAGTGCTGAGGTAAATTGCCAGAGCTGTCGCTACCTTTGGTGTACTGCTCCTGACAGCGCCGCCCTGCAGCGACCGACCCGAATCCAGGCTGATGACCGACGAAGTGGTAGAGACGATCGAAGCGCACGAACTCCCCGAGTCGGAGCTCGCACCGATCGAAGTTGGACCAGATCGCGCCGACGCACCGGTGTCAGAAGTGACCGAGCGTTTTCTAAGAGCAGTGATCGTGTTGGTGCCCCTCGATCGAATCGAGGAGTTGCATCTGTTCTCACCGCTGCGTCAAAGCGGCGTTGAAACGGGAATCGCGGTGATTGCTGCGCGCGTGCCGGTGGTTGCTCGGCAGGCCGATGGCGCACCTGACGACGATTTGAGTGACGAAGCACCGGCTCAAGTCACAGTGGCACACGTGCCTGTCGAACGTCACACGGTCTACACGGCACGCTATCGGCTTGTGCAAAAGGGTCCGGAGCGCGGCAAGTGGGAGACGGATATGGTCGACGAAGCCGACGCGCCCCTCGTGACCGTGGAAACCGTCGTCCGTGGTGTGCAACGTCGCGCGGGTGAGGCGTCCGATATTGTTCGTTTCTCGGCGTCGCAGATTGCGCGCGCGCTGCGCATCGTGTGAGCGATAGCGCCGCATCGACGAGGGCGTTGACGGCAGATCGTGAATCGTTTCGCGCGTTTTTGCGAGATCACAACTTGCCCGTCACGGCGCAGCGCTTAGCGATTGCCGATGTGGTGCTGGGCACGGATGGACATTTGTCTGCCGACGATGTGGGTGCGCAGCTAGCGGCACGGGGGGCGAGCGCCGGAACGGCGACGATCTATCGCACGCTCGACGTGCTGATGCGCAGCGGGCTGGTGGTGGAGCGTGATTTTGGTGAAGGGTTCAAACGGTTCGAAGCGGCGCGCGGTGTTCCGCACCATGAGCACCTGATTTGCACGGTGTGCGCGCGCGTCACGGAGTTTCGCGATGAACGATTGGAGCGTATGACGACGCTGCTTGCCGAATCGCACGACTTTTCACGTCAGCGTCATCGCTTAGTGATTTACGGACTGTGCGGCGAGTGCCGTCGTGGTTCATCACGTCCTCGTAACTAGCACGCGCCCGTGGCTCCGTCATCGCTTACTGTCCTTGTCGCGTTCTCCGCCGGCTTACTGAGCTTCTTAAGCCCGTGCGTGCTGCCGCTGGTGCCGAGTTACATCACGTTCATCACGGGGCTTGGCCTCGAGGACGTTTCGCGGGCGCGGCGCACGACCATCGTCCACGCGCTGCTGTTCGTGTTGGGGTTTTCCTTCATCTTTGTTGCGCTCGGCGCGGGCGCGACCGCGTTCGGACAATTGATGTTGCAGTACCGCACGTGGATCGCGCGCGTTGGTGGCGTATTGATGATTGCAATGGGACTCTGGATGTTGGGTGTACTTCGTATCAACGCGTTGCAGACCGAGCGCCGCGTACACTTGAGTGATAAACCGCTTGGATATCTAGGCACCGTTGTGGTCGGCATTGCCTTCGGCGCAGGATGGACGCCGTGTCTAGGTCCTACGCTAGGCGCGATTCTACTCCTTGCGGCCAATGAAACTGACATGGTAAAGGGCATAGGTTTATTGAGCGCGTATTCAGCAGGACTTGCAGTGCCGTTCTTGGTAAGCGCCGTGGCGCTTGAGCGGTTTCTTGCATTTTTTCAGCGCTTCAAACGCAATCTCGGCACAGTGAATCGCGTGGCGGGTGTGCTGCTCATCGTGGTCGGTGTCCTGATGTTTACCGGATGGTTTGAGCGACTTGCGGCGCTGTTGCAACCGTTGACGCCCGAGTTTCTGTTAAACCGTTTGTGACAGGCATCACCACGTAGCGAACACTTCGCACTGTGATGAAGGGGCAATTGCACCACCCGTGCAACATGTCTGCGGCTTGAAGGTAGTATTCGGGTACAATTTCACCACTCAAAAGGACATCACTATGCGTATGACTTATATCGGCACACGTGCGACTGTCGCACTCGCAACTCTTGTGATGGCCGCCGCGTGCGGCGACAGGAAAGCCAGCGACGAATCGCTGGCGGCGCAGGCGGCGTCGGACGCAGCGTCCCGCGATCTCGCGATGGCATCTGCCGACACGAACGCAAAGCCCAGGTTGCAAGATGTTCCGATCGTCGATCCGAAGACGACGTCAACGAAAGCGCCAGCCAAGAACACGCCGACGCCAACGAAGCCGTCCACCACGCCACCGATGACGAAACCGACAGCGGCTGCGATCCCTGTGACGACACCGTCAAAGGGCGCAGCGACCATCGCGGCGGGTACGACGCTCAAGTTTGCATCAAGCGGCAAGGTGTGCAGCAACGTTAACAAAACTGGCGAGACGTTTACGGCTGCACTGTCGAGTGACGCGGTAGGTAGCAACGGCGCGCTCATTCCTGCGGGATCGGTTGCGACGTTTGAGATAACGAATGCGCGCACCGCAAAAAACAGTGGCGACAGCACGTTTCTACGCATGCGGATCGTATCCGTGCAGGTCGGCAGCGCGAATTACAACGTCGATGCGTCCATCGATAACGTGGCCACTGAACGCGCGCGCAGCGCGACGACAGGTGATGACGCGAAGAAAGTCGCGGGTGGCGCTGTCGTCGGTGCGATTATCGGTAAGATCGTCGGAAAGAGCACCAAGGGCGCCGTGATTGGCGGTGCTGCGGGTGCCGCTGGTGGCGCGGCCGTCGCATCAGCAACGGCCGACTATGATACCTGCTTGAAAGAAGGCGCCGCGATTGTCGTGAAACTCGACACGCCGCTCTCGCTCAAGAGCAAATAACTCAAGGGTATTAGTATCCGACCGCGCCGCCCGAACGGCGCGGTTCGGATACACCTTCCCATCCGCCGTTCACCCGCATGATGGCGTTGATGTTCACCAGCACGCGTTGTTGTTTCATGGCATACCCCATCGCGCGCAACGAGTCGAGTACGGCTGGAGCAATGCCCCCCGTTTCATACGTGAGCGAATCGGGCAGTGCTTGATGGTGAATGCGTGGTGCGCGCATCGCGTCCATCAGTGACATGCGATGCACGATCACGTTTAAAATGACTTGGCTCGTTCCCGTAATGATCGTGGGGCCACCCGCCGCACCAACGACCAGCAACACGTTGCCATTTTTATCGGTGACGATCGTTGGTGACATCGCGCTCAGCATGCGTTTCCCGGGCTGAATCGCGTTTTGCTCGCCCTGCACGAGTCCATACATGTTCGGCTTGCCTGGCTGCGCGGCGAAGTCGTCCATCTCGTCGTTGAGCATAAAGCCAGCGCCTCGCACCCAAATGCCGGAGCCCCACGAGTTGTTGAGCGTCGTCGTGTTCGCAACGGCGTTGCCGCGATTGTCGACGACGGAATAGTGCGTGGTGTGTGTCGGCTCGCGCGCGGCAGCCGCCGCCATCTTTGGTTCGACCTCATGCGTCGGCGTAGCATGCGTCTCGTTAATCGTCGCGCGAAGCGCTTTTGCGTACGTTTTGCTGATGAGCAACGCCATCGGAACACTCACAAAATCTGGATCGCCCAGTTTGACGTTGCGATCGACGAACGCGCGTTGATAGGAGGAGCCGACCAAGTGAAACCAGCGCGCGCTGCCGTAATTTGGAAGCGTCGCGTCTTGCTCGAGAATGTTCATCGCTTCGGCCATCGTCACACCGCCGGATGATGACGGCGGCATGGAAAGAATGCCGTACTCATGAAATGTTGTTTTCACGGCGTCGCGAAATGCGGGCGTGTACTTGGCGAGATCGGCCTTGGTGATGATGCCGCCCCCGCGCTGCTGTTCAGCCACTAACGAGTCCGCAATCCAGCCGCGGTAAAACGCGTTCGCGCCATTGTCAGCAATCGCTTGCAGCGTGCGTGCGAGATCAGGTTGAACGAGCTTCTCACCCGCTTTGATGGGTTGACCGTTGGGAAAGTACGGCGTGTTGGGACTGTGTTTCGTCACGTACGCGCGGTTGCGCGAAATCGAACCCGCAAGCGCGCTATCGACTACAAATCCATCGCGCGCAAGACGGATCGCAGGCTGCATCACGCGTGAGAGCGGCATTGTGCCGTATTTCTCGAGCGCCGCGGTCAAGC
>JANXUN010000127.1 GCA_025356185.1 Gemmatimonadaceae bacterium | reverse complement strand
TGTCGCAGCGCGCGTCGTAGCGACGGATGCCGCGCGTGCGGTTGGTGTGATCGCACTGCCGGCGATGCCGTTTGGTGTAAACACGACGCAGCTGGACATCCCGCTTACGCTGAATGTCATGCCATCGACGCAGCTGGCTGTGCTGCGCGACATCACCGATAGTCTCGTGCCGCATGGCGTGCGTGCGCTCGTGCTGCTCAACGCGCATGGAGGAAACGAGCTGCGTGCGTTGGTGCGTGAGTTGCAACCGTCCACATCACTCTTGCTGGTCATTGCGAATTGGTGGCAAGCCGGCGACGCCGCGATGTTTAGCGAACCCGGTGATCACGCCGGTGCGCTCGAAACCGCGGCGATGTTACATGTCGCCCCGCATCTCGTTGCGCCACGAGAACAGTGGGGCGACGGGTACGCCAAGCGTAGCGCATTAGAAGGGGTGCGCGACGGTTGGGCGTGGACACCTCGCAGGTGGACGCAAGTCACGGCCGACACCGGGGTGGGCGATCCGCGCGAAGCGACTGCAGAGCAGGGTGCCGCATTCGTTGCGCAAGCCGTTGAGCGAATCACCGACTTGTGCGTGCAACTCGCGACGGTCGATCCGGACGCGATGTACGAGTAGTTCGAGTGGGCGAGTGCAGTAACTGCCCACCACGGATTTAAGCGGATGAAAAACAATAAGAACGGATCTGCTCCTCTCGTGGGAGCAGATCCGTTCTTAACTGTCATTCATTTTTGTTGTATCCGTTCCTATCCGCTAAATCCGTGGCGGTTTTAATCCGTGGTAGGCAGTTGCTTTTGCCGTTTAATAATCCACCGGACGCAAATACGACTCGCCAATGCCGCTGTGACTCACGAGCGCAGTGGCCGGCGGACGTCGCTTCCAGTGCGTCGATTCGAGTCGACGTTCGACCAACGCTAATTCATCGGGTGAGAATCCGCGCGCGCGCAATGCATCGTGCGTGAAGCCGTGCAACAAGCCGTTAAGCAATTCGTCGGCGCGCGCGTAACTGATGCCCAAGTCTGCTTCATCGGTCTGACCGACAATCAAATCCGCCGTCGCCGGTTTGCGCACAATCACGTCGGGCACGCCGAGATGTCGCGCGAGCGCCCACACCTGCGTTTTGTACAAATCCCCGATGGCATTCACCGGCGGCGAATCGTCTGCATGCCACGTGAAGTATCCGAATAAACGTTCGGTTTTATTGCCCGTACCAAGCGGCAACGCGCGATAGCGCGCCGACAAATCGAACAGCGCAATCATACGCGTGCGCGCCATGACGTTGCCGCGTCGCGCCGCATCGGCGTCAGGTTCAAGCGCCAGATAGCCGTCGACCGCGCCCGAAATATCGAGCGTTCGTGCGTGAATGCCTAACGCGTCGATCACCAGCTGCGCGTGTTCTAACGACTCCGCACTCGACGTGCGATACGGCAAACGCACCGCCGTCACGTTACGCGGCCCGAGTGCGCGCGCCGCGAGATACGCCGTCACCGCTGAGTCTACCCCACCAGAGAGCCCTACGACCGCGTGCTCAAAGCGGCGACGGGTAAACTCTTCGCGCAAAAATCCTGTGAGCCACTGCTCAGTGAGTGCCGCGTCAATCGTGAGCGACGGCGGACCCCCGTGATCACGCATCGCGTGACGCATGAGCGGCACCTCTTCACGACCGATGCGACCCACCACGTCGGCATCCACCATCTCGGGGATCGGAAATTCACCCGTTTGAAATCCGCGCGCGCCACGCAATAGATCGGCGGCGGCAGGTTCCGGTCCGTCGTACGACAACAGCAACGGCGTTCGCTCCTGCACACGACGCACCGTCTCCAGTACATGCGGCAGTGCGACACGCAAATCGCTGAGCAGCGGCGCGTCCGCGCGCGCGCGCACTAGGTCATCAAGATCGAGCGTGATCACCATCATGCTCTCATCCCACACAGGCATGCGCGCGCGTACGTCGCCAGCCGGGCCGACTAACATCGACGTGCCAAAAAATCGCTTGCCGCCCTCGGTGCCAACCAAATTGGCCAGGCTCGCATACACGCCGTGCTCTTCGGCGATATCGCGCATGAGACGTTCCCAACGCGCCGCGCTATACGGGCCGGGAATTCCGTCATCGCGCGGCCACAAGCCGCGCGCGGGCGCCGCCGACGACACGAATACCAGCTGTGCACCATCCAGCGCAGCAATCATCCCCGACATCGAATGCCACGCGTCTTCGCACACCAGAATCGCGGCGCGTCCCCACGGCGTTTCAAACGCGCGGATGTCCGTACCGCGCTCGACAAAGCGCTCCTCGTCAAAGAGGCCGTACGTCGGCAAATAGTTTTTGCGATGCACGTGCCGCACAACCGGCGGGCCGTCATCAAGTCCGATGGTGAGATACGCCGCGCTGTTGTGCAACGTATCGCGCCACCGCTCGTAAAATCCGATGACGACATCTATTGCTACCGACGGCACACCGCTCGCCGCACACGCCGTGCGGTACGCGTCATCGAGATCGTTGGCAAGCGCACCCGCCGTGCACGCGACTTCTCGCACACCCCCTTCGACGAAATATCCTGAGAGCGCCGTCTCCGGAAACTGAATGAGCTGCGGGCGCGGATCGAGCGCCGCCGCCTGCGCGCACAGCGCACCAAGGCGTTGTAAGTTGGCCACCGTGTCCCCCTTTCTCGGGGCGAACTGACAGATGGCGATCGTAAGTGGTCGAATTGGGTCACCGGGCATGAAGTGGAACCTGCGTCACATACGCCACGTGATCAACCGACAAGGTGCGGTGTATTTTGCGTGGCCATGGCGTTTATCCCCCCATTTGCCGTTCACGCGACACGCTCGCAGCCGCCAGCGGTGGCGCCCGTCGTGCAATCCACCGGCGAGGCGTGGCGGATTGTGACGCCCGCGCAGGTCACCCTCGTACTTGGCCGCGATGGCACGATTATCGGCATCATCGGCAAAGAGCGGCGCCTCAATGTGGCCATTCGCACGCTTCCTAAATACGTCGGCCAAGCCTTTATCGCGGTCGAGGACAAGCGTTTTTACCAGCACGACGGCGTCGACTTGGTGGGCGTTGCCGGGGCGCTGAAAGACGCCGTGACCAAGGGCAGTTTGCGTGGCGCGAGCACGATCACCCAGCTGTTGGTCGGCAACATGCACCCGGACTTGATCGATCGTCGCGACAAGTCACCCATGCGCAAGTTGCGCGAGCAACAGGCCGCGCGCGAAATGGAGAAGCACTACAACAAGGAGCAGATTCTCGAAGCGTTTCTCAATCAGATCTCATTTGGCCGCGGAGCATACGGCATCGAGATGGCCGCGCGTCAATACTTTGGCAAAGGCGCCGCCGAGTTGACGCTGGCAGAAGCCGCATCGCTCGCATCGATGCCAAAGAGCCCAGTGCAGTACGATCCATCACGCTTTCCCGATCGCAATCTGCAGCGCCGCAACACCGTACTCGCGCTGATGGTCGAGCAACACCACATCACACCAGCACAAAGCGCTGTTGCGCAACGCGAGCCCGTCAAGACGATCGCGCCGGCACCGCCTGCGGCACCGTGGGTTGTCGATGTGGTGCGCGTGCAAGCAGAGCGTGCTGGTGTCGCCGTGAACCAAGGCGGCTTTCGCATTCACACGACGATCGATCCCAACTTGCAGCTCATCGCGCAGCGCGCGATTTCGGCGGGGCTCGACGAGATCGAAACGCGCCCGGGATTTCGTGGTGTCCGATGTGCAAACGGTGCACCCGACAGTTCGGCGAGTGCCGTAGCCGCGAGTGCGAGAGCAAAGGTGCAAGCGTGCCTGGAGGGCGCCGCCGTTGTCATCGATCCGTCCAATGGCGAAGTCCGCGCATTAATCGGCGGTCGCAACTACGCACACTCGTCATTCAATCGCGCGGTGGACGGCATGCGCCAGCCCGGATCCGCGTTCAAAGCGTTTGTGTACGCGCAGGCGATGGCCGAAGGGATGACCGCATCAAGCATCGTCGCAGACACGGCGCTGCACATCAAAATGCAGAACGGAACCATCTATAGCCCCGACAACGCCGACAACGAATTCAAAGGACTGCTCACCCTGCGCGAGGCGCTCACGCACTCACGCAATCCGGTTGCAGTGCAGCTCGCGATTGGCGTGGGTATGGATTCCGTCATCGCATTGGCGCGTCGTGCAGGTCTGCGCACACCCATCGCGCCGTATCCCTCAAGCGCACTCGGCGCTTCCGCGGTACAACCGCTGGACTTTGTTGCGGCATACGCGACATTCGACAACGGCGGCGTGGCCAT
>JANXUN010000682.1 GCA_025356185.1 Gemmatimonadaceae bacterium | reverse complement strand
GCGAACGTCGCGTGATCACTCGCCCGTCAGTCGTTCGCACCGTGCTGCTGCACGAATGGCGCAATTTGCCACGCAATCGCGGCCTCATTGCGTTGTCGTGCGCGACCCTGCTGGCGTCAGAGAGCGTGTTACGGCTGACGGGATCCGGATCACGCGCGCTGGTCACGCTGCTCAATTTGGTACTGTTGATTATCCCCTTGGTGTCGATCACCATCGGCGTCATTGCATGGCATGCATCGCGGGAATTCACGGAGCTGCTCCTCGCGCAGCCCATTCAGCGCCCGGCGCTGTTTACCGCGCTCTATTTATCACACGTGCTTCCACTCGCGACGGCCGTCATGCTTGCTGTTGCCCTGCCGTTTCTCTGGCATCACGCGATCTCGAGCGATGATGCAGCGCTGCTGCTGACCACGCTCGTCGGAATCGGCGCGCTGACTGCAGTCTTTGGTGGCATTGCCCTGTGGATTGGCGTGCGCATCGACGACCGCCTACGCGGGATAGGTCTGGCGTTGGCCGTCTGGCTGCTGCTCACCGTGATATACGACGGGGTCGTGCTGTTGGTCGCTACCACCTTCTCAGACTATCCACTTGAAACACCCATGCTCGCACTCATGCTCGGCAATCCCGTCGACCTGACACGGACGTTGGTCATCATGCAAAGCGACCAAGCGGCACTCATGGGATACACCGGCGCGGTGATGCATCGTGCTCTCGGAACAGGGCGCGGTATCACGGCAGCGCTGTTTGGACTTGCACTCTGGATCCTCATTCCCGCGTGGGCGGGACGGCGTGTATTTGAACGTCGAGATTTCTAAATCACCTTTTGCGTTACTGGAGAGTGCTCGCATGCACGTTGTCTGGAGCCGTTCACGATGTGTACCACTGCTCGCGTTCATGATCGCGTGCGGCGGCAATGATGCCGCAAAAGCGCCCTCAACGCCTTCATCGCAGCCCGCGATCAAAGCGCCACCGTCAACGGGACACTCGATCACGATTGAAATGACCACGAATGAAGTCGGAAGCTTCTTCAAGCCAAACGAAATCGAAACGAAACCAGGCGATGTGCTGCACTTCGTGTTGGTCGCTGGTGTGCACAACGTGCACTTCCTCGCCGATTCTAACCCCGGCATCAACGGGTTGCCTGAAGCGTCGGCGATGCTCCAGCTGCCATCGCAGAGTGTGGATGTTCCCGTGACGATGGCTGCAGGCGGCACCTACTACTTCCAGTGCGATCCGCACGCAGCGCTCGGCATGAAAGGGCATGTCAAAGTCGTTCAGTAACGGCCGTCGGCTATCAGTGCTACTCACCACACTAGGAGTTGCGATGCGCTCGGTTCTATTCGTCGCTGTGTTGTTCACCGGTACCCTCGCCGCGTGCAGTCAGTCATCGGACGCGCGGAACGCCACTCCCTCCGACGCGCCGCCACCCGCCGGTCAATCAGCGGTGCAAGACAGTGTGTCGCAGCCCGATGTGGTCAAAGTCGCCGTGGGTTCAAAGGATCACACGACGCTGGTGGCGGCGCTCAAAGCCGCCGATCTCGTTAACGCGTTGGCAAACGCCGGACCGTTTACCGTGTTCGCACCAGTCAATGCGGCGTTCGACAAACTGCCACCAGGCACCGTCGCGAATTTGCTGAAGCCCGAAAACAAGTTGCAGCTGAAAACGGTCTTGCATCACCATGTTACAACCTCAGCGCTCGACGCGAGCGAGCTGCAGGATGGCCCCTTGATGATGGTGGATGGCACAACCGAAACTATTTCGCACAAGGACGGTGCGACATGGATCGGCGGCGCTAAGATCGTCGCGTCGGTGCGCGCGTCGAACGGATGGGTGCACGTGGTTGACGCCGTGCTCGTACCAGCGAAATAGTCCGCCGATACGCACCTGACAACGGTGGGGGCATGAAATGCCAACCATGCGCGACACCAAGGTCCAGCGAGTGCCACCAGAACATATCCTGCGATTATGATGATGAGCCCTTGCTTCAGCAGATCCGACGAACGCAGTCCACCGGCGGCCGCCGTGATGCGATTGGCGCCCGTTCCAATGGGCGTCGCCACTCCACCAACATCTGCGGCAAGTGCTATCGCGATCAGCAATGAAGTGCGCGGCGGACGCACCAGATCGTCGCAAAGCCAACGTCGCGCGCTCGTTGTCGATGCCCTGACGCTTTGCGGCGGCCGAAAGCGCAAGCCCGCCGAGAAACTGCGCCCCACGGCGATCGCGGCGGTGCCGAAAATCAGCGCCCGTGTGCGCGGTGTCAACAAACCAGGTGCAATCTGCCGGTCGCACTCCGTTCTCACATTGAACCTGCGTACAACCGCGCCCGCTCTCGCTACCGCAACGTAACGCTTCCCCCAATCGCGAGCATCGTCAACCGCTGCCCGTTGTGCGATGGCAAAAGCACGCCTCGCACCATGAGTCCAAAACCGAGAACCGACACGATCGGCATGCTCAGATCTGCTCGTGCCTGCAGTCCCAACGACGAGGCACCACCACCGTTGTACGCGATCGGTCCAACCATCGCGCGCGCCGTGGCCTCCACGATTGGTACCGAAACTCCGACAAGCGCATCCAATATCGAGAAGCCGGCACGCGGCGCGCAGGCGTGACTCGGCAGCGTCAGCACACAATTATCGCCGTTCGCAGTGAGAACGATGCCGAGTCCGCCCCCTGCAACGAGCGACCATCGCGAGTAGTCCCGCACGCGCGCTGCGACAAGCGCGTCGACCAACAAGCCGACGGGATCACTGAATGGGGCACCACGTGTTTCATGGCGCCCAATTGTCAGGTCGAATCCGCCACCGGTCGTCTGATCCTGCGCTGACGCCGGTGCTGACCAGAAAACTGCCGAAGCAACAACTATCGATACGATCGACTTCATAGATTCCTCGTGCGCTCATTCCGTTCAGCTGGCGCGAGCTTGCGGTTGCGTGAGTGAGATGCTGTGCGTGTAGGATGGTCACAACGGCCGCTACATCGATCGCCGAAACACCAGCGCCACTAAAGGTGCTGGCGGAGCGCATGAGACACACAGCGCGGCAAGTAACGCACTGAGCGGGATACCACGCGCGCGCGATGCATTCATCGCGTCGCGCAGGCCGAGGATCACGTCGTAGATTACCACGTGAATCGCCACGCTCTGCTCGTTTTCATCGCCCACAATTTCCCAGAGTCGCCATCCATGAAAAGATACCGCAGCGCAACGCTGGCCACACCAGTGCTTGCACTCATGACCGTCCTGTCAGCCGCGCCGCTCGTCGCGCAGGCACCGCCAACAGAAACAGAGGTCGGCATCGCGCAGCTCGTTTTGACAATGGTCCCCGCAAACGGTGGCGCGAAGCTCACCGTGTCAACGCCCGCATTCGCCAACATGTCCGACATCCCGTTTGAAAACACGCAGTACAAAGGCAACGCCTTTCCCGGGCTCGCATGGGCCGGTGCTCCGCGCGCGGCGAAATCATATGTCGTCATCATGCAAGACACCGACGCGCTGCGAAACGGTGCGCCAATTTTGCATTGGACGATGTTCAATATCCCGTCAACCGTGACCAAGCTCGACGCGGGAATGACTGCGCCGCCAGTGGGCGCGACGAACGGACCGAACGTGCGCGGCGCAACGTCGCCATACATGGGGCCCCGCACACCGGCCGGTCCGAAGCACCGTTATCATCTGCAAGTGTTTGCGCTCGATAAGCAACTTGCCGCCGATGCCATCACGACGTTTGAGGCGCTAACTGGTGCGATGAAAGATCACGTGTTGGCGAGCGGGCAGGTCGTTGGCCTCGGCCAGTTTATGACGCCGGCGCCGCCTGAGTAAGCACTGTGTGGGCGAGGAGATCGACGACGCGAAGGGCGCTCGTTGTATCCTCGCTCACCGGCGCGTCCGCCCTGGATCGCCCGCGCGAAGCGTCGCCACAACAACAATTGAACAGTGTCTCTTTATCATCGTGGGTCCCTGATGACGCCCGCAAACAATATCGCACCCGTAAATCGTTCGCGAATGAAAAACACAAATGGCCGATTGATGCGCGTCTCCGCTGGCGCAGATGTCGGCACTACGCCGACCACGGTCACACCAGCCGCACGCGCGCCGTGCTCGTTCACCTCAAGCATCACGCTATGCTGCACAAAACCAAGCTTGGACCCGCCACCGACAAATCTCGGAAACTCTGCGAAATCCGAAAACGCACGCGGCATCCCCAACTGCTTAAGCACAGGTGAGAGTTCAAGCGAACCGCGCACGGTAAACCGCGGCAAGTAAATCGGGGCACTCGCAGGCGCGGACTGCAAGTTCTGCACGGCCGTCGCAAGAAACGACGAGTCCAACCCAGTCAGCACCGCGGTCAGCTTTCCCGTCACGGGCACGACCGCCAAAAATGCGTAGGCACTATTGCCGTATGAAAGTTCTACGGCTTGGTACGACGCCGCAGTGTACGAACGAAAACCGCCCATGCGCGTCATCATCGGCACTTGCACTGCTAAACCCGACTCCAGTGTGAATGGACCTTGTTGCGTGTTTTTCGTTTCAAACTCGTCGCGCCACGCGCCAATGAACACGATTGCGTTTGCCAACAACATCTGAAGATCGCTGGGCGGCGGTTGATCCAGCACCTTGGGAATCAACCCATCCGTCTTGCTATTGCCCCACGCGTTCACCGCATCAAACATCAACTGCGGCGTCGGAACACTTTTTACCTCTGCGGCGAAATACTGCCGAACATCCTGCGCAAAGGTTG
>JANXUN010000662.1 GCA_025356185.1 Gemmatimonadaceae bacterium | reverse complement strand
ACACTCGTCGCAAACGGATTGCGTGTTGCAGGGTTCTTGGTGACGGGATCATTCACTTTGCGCTCTGCGCCGATCCCGTATTTCTCCTACATCGTGTCGTTGAACGCCATCACTTGGCCGAGTTGCCGCATCACGATCACCATGCACGCGCCGTCGTTGGCGCCGTACACTTCGGTGTAGTCGTTCCAGATTCCAGACGCGAGATCGGGCGCGGCGCCATCGGAAAGCGCCGGCGAATCGAACACCGCTTTGTATTTCGATTTCGCGAGCTTATCGACCCAACTCATATCCCAGTCGCCTGGTGCGCGCTCGCGCGGTGGGCGGTCACGCGCCGCGCGGTCGTGCGGCGTATGAAATGGTGCGTTGGTCACGGACGCGGCGGCGACAACGCCTAACTGTCCGAGAAATTCGCGGCGGTTGGGTTCAGGGGATCGCGACACTTCAACCTCGTCGGTGAAATTTCAGATGGTGACCTTTGACGGCTGTACATCGTTTTCTCGATCGCACGCTGCGCACTCTATTTGGGCAGCGCATAATGTGCGCCGACAAAGAGCACCATGTTGTTCCCTTGATCGCGGATGACTGAATACGCGATCGTTGCAAATGGCGAGATCGGACCTGTGGTAACCATTCGCGCGCCAGCAATCAGGTTGATACCGACTTTCGTTTCGCTCCCGCTGTTCGTCGGGCCGCCGTCAAAACTGTATCGCTGCACCAGCACGCCCGCGCCGGCGTAGGGCACCACGTTTTTCATGTCGACCACGTCGAGTTTGTACAGCAGATTCACGTCGGCTTGAATGACCTTGTCGTTCTGACCCGGATTGTACAGCAGGCGCGGGTTGAATTCCCATTTGGAGTTCGGGACGTCCATGCGCGCCTCCACGCCGATGTGCAGCCAATCCTGTTTCAGGTCAAACTCGTAACCCAGTCCGGCGCCAACGCGGATTTGTGCCGTTGCAGCGCGCGGAAGTAACGACGCGGCCGCGAGCACAACGGAGGCGAAGACAATCCGACTATTCATAAAAGCTCCATGAGTCGTCAAACGACGGGGGAGAATGGTGATTCGCCCGTGTAGCGTGCGCGCGCATCGCGCCATGAGCGAATCGGCGACTGCCATGCGGACAACCTGCGGGTGATCACGACCTCTTCAACAGCAGAGTAAGCCAACACCAACACGCCGACGTGCAACGGCCACGCGTTGTCTCGCCACAAAAACCACGCGAAACCGCACGCCAGCACGATAGACGCGAATCGGGCGGCGTGTGTGTGATATGACGTGAGTCGGCCGAACTTTGCAAATCCGTATGTAATAGGTGCGAGATACGCGACGACCGTGACAACCATATCCGCAGTCGCGTGAATCCGAACCGTCGGAAATACAGACCAACAGGCGAGTGGTGCGATCGTGAACAGTGCACAATCAGCGAGACTGTCGAGACGCGCCCCCCGCTCAGTGGCAGTACCCATGGCACGCGCAACCGATCCGTCAATCGCATCGCTAACCACCGCCCACGCCAGCACGGCAGCAAATAACCAGAGGTTGCCGCTCATCCCAACCGGGACGAGCGCGATTGCCGCGATGAGTCGGGAAAACGTCAACAGGTCGGCAACGGGCATGCCAAAAAGCTTCGCTTAGACCGGGTGTTGGTCAAGTACCAGCCTTGGCTGGTGGGACTTCGGTTTCGGTGATTTCGTAGTGCACTGCGGTAAAGTGAAGGCCACCAAGCACAAATATCGGAGAGACGATGAAAGCAATGCGCGGATTTGGAGTGCTGTTCGCCATGGTCGTGCTGCACGCACCACTTGGCGCGCAACGCGGAATTCCCGTGTGGCGCGCGACCCCTGAGTGGCGCATCGATGGCACCGAAAGTGGCGAGCCGTTTTTTGATGTGCGCGATTTTCTCGCCGGAAAAGACGGCGCACTGTGGGTATTGGACTTTAAGGATCAATCGATTCGCCGATTCGATGCGAACGGCAAACCCATCGGAACTACCGGACGCAAAGGCAGCGGACCGGGTGAGCTGCGCAACGCGAACGGCATGGTGATGCGTCGTGATGGGAACGTGTGGGTGAATGATCCCAGCAACGGTCGATTGACCGAGTATGGAGTCGATGGAAGCTTTGTACAGCAGCACACGGTCGCCAGCCGAGGGTACGGTTACCGATGGGATGCGTGGCTGGATCGCGCGAATGGCGAGTTCATTGAGCCGTTCATCAACCAAAGCGTGGGCGCGCGTCAGTCGGGAATGGATTGGCGACGCTGGAGTCTTGCGGGTGCAATACGTGACACGTTTCCGGTGCCAACGTGTCCTGGTCCAACAGTGCAGCCTCGCTTAAGCATTCGCGCGGAAACGAAAGGCAAGGGCAACATGTACGCGTCGTATCCGTTCGCCACCGGCGGCGGCAGCGCGGCCGACGGGAATGGCGGCGTCTGGTGCGCAACACCTGCATCCACGAACGTCGTGCTCGTGCGCATCGGGAAAAACGACACCATCGCGCAAACACGCACCACGTTACCGCAAATCGTTGTCGGAAAAGCAGAACGCGATGAAGCAGTGGCGCGTATTCAAAAGCAAATTGCCGCCTACGCGACGAATGATTTCGACGCGTCGAAGATTCCGTCCAATAAATCGGCCATAACCATGCTCACCGTCGACGATGACGGTCGACTGTGGGTGCAACACGCGCCGACGTTTGGCGATACCACCGTTACGTTCGATGTGCACGACAAGGCCGGCGCGCACCTCGGCCGCGTCACGTTTCCCAAGCGACCGTCAATCGAAGGATTGCCGATTCGGGCACGCGGCAACGACGTATGGATCGCGCTGCGCGATGCCGACGATGTAGTGGGGATCTCGAAGTATCGGATCGTTCGGTAAACACTAGCGATACATGCGCGTGAACTTACGCCGGAAAATTCACATCACCGCGTACGCGTAGTATCTGCCTGGTGTGCCGCTCGGCGTGCGCCCGCAAAAACTCCAACCGCTGCACCGCATCCAACGGGCCCGAAATCGGATGCGGGGAAATCACGTCCTCTAATGCAATTCCCCGCTCCACCGCGCGCGACAGCGCCTCGCCGAGCGACGTCAGCAGCGTGTGCCCGCCGTGATACGCCGCCACCCAATAATCCAACGAACCACCCCACGCCGGCGCGGCGATCGCGGGGACGTTCACGCGTTCCCCCCACTCGGCAATCACGTCTTCAATCGGTCGTCCACGATTGGTGTGCTCGCCGGTAAACACGGGCGCACCGCGCAACATTCCGTCCAACGCCTTCCACAATCCGAACGTTCCGCTTCGCTCGGCCATCGTTAAATGTTCGACAATGTCAATCATGCACCACGCATCTGGCGTGGGCTTAAACGCAGCCTGCACAACCGATGTATAGTCGAGCGCATCAACAACACGAGCGCGCGCCTGTACCACGTCATCAAGTAATCTCGCAATCGTGCTGTTCATACCGATTCGTCGCCTAGCCGCTTGTCGCCCATGAGATACCCGCGCACATAGTCAGCAACGGCGTCATCGAGCGACGTCGGCTCCGCGACATATCCCGTCGCGCGCAACCGTGAGATATCGGCGCGCGTGAAGTATTGATATCGGTCACGCATTGACTCGGGCATTTCAACATATTCGATATTGATCTCGCGCCGCGTCGCCGAGAACAGCGCGCGCGCAAGGTCGTTCCACGTGTGGGCAATCCCTGAGCCGATGTTGTAGAGGCCGTGAGCGGTGGTCGTCATGGCTAAATGCAGCGACATGTTCACGACGTCTTTGACGTATACGAAGTCTCGGCGTGACTCACCGTCGGCGTAGTCGGTGTGATAGCTGCGAAAGAGTTGCACGGCGTTGGTTGCGCTGATCTGCCCGTACGCTTTGTGTACGAGGCTTCGCATCGGCCCTTTATGATCTTCGTTCGGACCAAACACGTTAAAAAACTTGAGTCCGACCATGCGTGACAATAGACCGTTGTGCAGCGCGTACTGATCGAACAGCTGCTTCGAATACCCGTACGCATTTAGCGGACGTAACCGCGACAAGTCTCGCGCCGAACGCACGTCGTCGCTCATCCCCTGCGCGCCGTCGCCGTACGTTGCGCCCGATGAGGCGTACACGAAGCGCGCATCGTTCGCGAGTGACCACTGCGCAACGCGTTTTGTAAATTCAAAGTTGTTCTGTGCAAGAAAACTCGCGTCGCGCTCCAGCGTCGATGAACACGCGCCCATGTGCAACACGGTATCAAATCGCCCCAGTGCGCCGCGATCGAGCGCGTCAAGCAACTGGGGCGACTCGATGTAGTCCTCGAAACGCAGCGGAGCCAGGTTGCGCCACTTGTCGGACGTCCCCAACTGATCGGCGATCACAATCTGCTCGACGCCCTTGGCGTTGAGCCCCCACACCAACCCGCTGCCGATAAAGCCGGCTCCGCCGGTCACCAGCACGCGTCCGAGATCGTGATGCTTCACGTTATGCATGGGGCGAAAGTGTCGTCGAAAACGATTGCCGAAACGTAATGACGAGACGCGAACTCGGTGAGCCGGTGCATTCCTTGTGTCGCCGCGACTTCACGAACAGCTTATGCGTTCGAGGCGCCGGTTCAACGGTATACAGTCCGGCGCACATCCTACGTCTTCCAGTGAGCGAGTCTGATGCGAGTACAGTCGATGCTGTGTGCCGTGATCGCCGCGAGCGGCACCTTTGTGGGTGGCGCGTCGATTGGCCACGCGCAGCAGAGTGGCGCATCCACCAACTGGCCGGTGTATGGCGGTGACAACGACCACACGCACTACACAACGCTTGGCCAGATCTCGCCGACAAACGTCACAAAATTGAAAATCGCATGGACCTACGCGACACGCGACGAGTTTGCCGGCTCGGAAATGCAGGCAAACCCCATCGTAATCGATGGGGTGCTCTATGCCACCACACCCAAGCTGCACGTGTTCGCGCTGGATGCCGCAACGGGCAAAGAGCTGTGGCGCTTTGATCCGAACAACGGCGCGCCACCAACATCCCGCTTTCGCCATCGCGGCGTGGTCGTCACCGGCGATCGGGTGATTTTCAATTATCGCAATCGACTGTACGCGATCGATCGCAAAACCGGACGTCCGATCAAGACATTTGGTGACAGCGGCTGGGTCGATTTGCGCGCAGGGCTTGGCCGCCCCGTCGAAGGGCTGTCGGTGAGTGCGAGCTCACCGGGCGTCGTGTTTGAAAATCTGTTCATCATGGGGAGCACTGTTCCCGAAGGATTGCCCAGTGCACCCGGCGACATTCGCGCGTTCGATGTGCAGTCGGGCAAACTCATGTGGAGCTTTCACACCATTCCGCATCCCGGTGAGTTGGGCTACGACACGTGGCCAACCGAAGCGTGGAAAATCTCGGGCGGTGTGAATGCGTGGTCGGGTGTCACGGTCGACGCGAAACGCGCGATGGTGTTTGCCGCGACGGGCTCTGCGTCATATGACTTTTACGGAGCCAATCGGACGGGCGACAACTTGTACGCGAACAGTGTGATCGCGCTCGACGCGCGCACCGGCAAACGCGTGTGGCACTATCAAGTGCTGAAGCACGATTTGTGGGATCGCGATTTGCCGGCCGCGCCGATGTTGGTTACGGTCACGCACAATGGTGCGCGCGTTGATGCCGTTGCGCAAATCACGAAGACCGGACACGTGTGGCTTTTTGATCGCGACAAGGGCACGCCGTTGTTTCCGGTACAAGATCGCACGATGCCAATTGTTGCACTCGACGGTGAACATCCATCACCGACGCAACATTTTCCAACGCTCCCTGCACCGTTTGCACGTCAGCAACTCACGGTCAATGATTTGACGCAGCGCACACCGGCGGCGCATGCAGCGGCGCTCAAGATATTCAACGAGTACAAACCGTCGCACCCCTTTGAAGCACCTAACGTCACCAAAGGGACGATTATTTATCCCGGTGTCGATGGCGGCGGCGAATGGGGCGGCCCCGCATATGATCCGCAAACGGGATTGTTGTACGTGAACTCCAACGAGATGGCGTGGTTGCTCAAGTTGGTTCCGCGCAGCGACCAATCGTTGTACGCGGCGACGTGCGCAAGCTGTCATGGTGACAAGCGACAAGGCTCTGCCGGTGGACCATCGCTGCTCGACATTGCATCACGTCGTTCACGCGAACAGATCATCAAAATTATCAAAGAAGGCACCGGACGCATGCCCGCGTTTGGCGCAGCGATGGATGGGGGCGCAACGAATGACATCACGACGTATCTCCTAACAGGCACCGATGCATCAATCGGCAAAGTCAACGCCAGTCCATTTTTTCTCAAGTATCGAACCGCATACTTTGACATTTTCACCGATCACGAAGGCTATCCCGCTGTAAAAACGCCGTGGGGAACGCTCAACGCGATCAATCTCAACACCGGCAAGTTTGCATGGACAATCCCGTTTGGTGAATATCCCAAGCTTGCTGCCAAAGGCGTGCGCAACACGGGCACCGATAGTTACGGCGGCGCGATCGTCACCGAAAACGGCTTGCTGATCATCGCTGCGACTACGTACGACAATAAAATTCGCGCGTTTGACAAACGCACGGGAAAGCTGTTGTGGACCGGCGCACTTCCCGCTGCTGGTAACGCCACGCCGTCGACCTACATGGTCAACGGCAAACAGTACGTCGTGATCGCATGCGGCGGAGGAAAGAACGGCGCGCCCAGCGGTGGGACGTATGTCGCGTTTGCACTACCAAACTGACCCGTTCGAAGGACGCGTTTGGCGGCGGCGTGACGGCGCCGCATATTGAACAGTTGTGTGACTAGAGCTGCGATAGAACATCCGCCCGCCCTTTCTCATATGCGCGCTGCATTACCGATTTCGCGGGGCATGGTATTCGCGTGGAGCGCAGCCATCGCGTGCGCTGCGAGCGCAGTGCATGCGCAGAATGTTGGCGGCGTCCATGGCATTGTGAGGGCGAAAACGGGCTTCGCCATCACGGGTGCACAGTTGCGCTCGCATGCGCTCAGCCCAAATGCAGAAACAGACGAGCGTGGTGCATTTGCGTTGTCGCGCGTGCCCACGGGAACGCAGTGGATTTACGCGCGGCGCATGGGCTTTCGTCCTGACTCGCAGCAAATCACGATCGAAAGCGGGAAGACGGCTGAGGTGCGTTTCGTGCTCGAGCGCATAGCCGTCGACTTGGCACCAGTCACCGTGATGGGACGCCGCGATGTTTCGGGGCCCATGGCGGGCTTTTATCAGCGTCAAGCATCGCAAAGCGGTCACTTTTTTTCGCACGCTGATATCGAGCGTCGCGCTCCGCACACGCTCACCGACCTGTTGCGCTCCATTCCTGGATTTCGCATCGAAACGCGCAATTCCGCGAGCAGAGTGCGCGTGCGTGGAGGCCGCTGCGCCCCACAAGTCCGGTTGGACGGGCAAGCATTATCCGTAGTCGAAATTGATCTCGACTCGTTTGATCCGATGTCGTTTGATGGAATCGAAGTGTACAGCGGCGGTTCAACCGTGCCGATCGAATTTGCATCGAATCGCGACGTCAGCGACGCGTGCGGCACGATCGTGCTGTGGTCGCGTCGAGGCGAGTCGCGTGATCCGGCGCGCAAGAAAGGTGCACTGTCACCCGCAATGCAAATTGCGAAGATGCTGGACGAGCTGCGCGTGTTTACCGCTTCTGAGGTTGACGTCGCGGCGCAGATAGATTCCTCTCGTGTCGTGCGCCCACTCTACCCCGATGCACTCTTTGAAGCGCAGACGTCGGGACGCGTGCTCGCCGAATTTGTCGTGAGCGACGCCGGAATCATTGTGATGGATACGTTTAGTGCGATCACCACCACGCACCCTGATTTCATTCAGCCGGTGCGCGAAGCTCTCAAGTATCAAC
>JANXUN010000647.1 GCA_025356185.1 Gemmatimonadaceae bacterium | reverse complement strand
GGCGTCGGCGAGTGCGGCGGGGTTGACGGTAACGATCGCGTTCAAGCGATGCTCGTAGAGTGCGATGCGCTGCAGCGAGAGCTCGACCAACCGCCGCGAGGTGACGCGACCCGACGCGAGCGCGGCGCGCATGTCGGAGATGCTGGCCTCGGAGACGCTAAACGGCGCCTGTGCGGGCGTCGCCGCAGTGCGCTTTGGTTGCGCGTGCAGTGGATGCGAAACGAGAACAGTGGCAGTGAGCGCGCAAGCGGTCGCGACGACACGCGTCGCGTTCCGGTACGTCGCGCGGTGGCGCGTAGCAATCTGGCGAATGGCTGTGGTAGACATGCGGTCGAATGTACCGCGTGGTAAACTCCCCGACTACGACTGCACGGCTTATAGCAGTTCCCTCCTCTAGCCACCGCTCTGATGAATCGCCTGTTTCGCAATCTGACGTTTCAGGTGTTGGTGGCCGTCGTGTTGGGCGTCGCGTTTGGCGCGTTTGCGCCGTCGGTTGCCAAGCAGCTTAAGCCAGTCGGCGACACGTTCATCAATCTCGTGCGAATGGTGATCTCGCCAATCATCTTCCTGACCATTGTGCACGGCGTGGCGTCAATGGCAGATCTGCGAAAGCTGGGGCGTGTTGGCGGGAAAGCCCTGCTGTATTTCGAAATCGTGTCTACACTGGCGCTGTTGATTGGACTTGTCGTGGTGAACGTCACGCAGCCAGGAGCGGGGCTTGACGTCACGAAGCTTGCTGCGGGTGACGTGTCGAATTATACGAAGGCCGGCGCGCAGCAGAGTACGATCGAGTTTTTGCTGCACATTGTGCCGAGTAACGTGATTGCCGCGTTTGCATCGGGCGATTTGCTGCCGGTCGTGTTTTTTGCCGTGCTGTTTGGTGTCGCGTTAACGGCGGTGGGTGAAGCGGGCCGCGAAGTTGCCGATGGACTGCTGCGATTGCAAACGGTGTTTTTTAAGATTGTCGAGATCGTGATGAAGGTCGCACCGATTGGTGCATTTGGTGCGATGGCGTACACGATCGGCAACTTTGGACTCAAGAGCTTGCTGCCGCTGGGACGATTGATGCTCGACGTCTATCTCACGATGGCGGTGTTCATTTTTGTGGTGCTTGGCACCATTTGCCGGATGTATGGCTTCCGGTTGTTCAGCTTGCTGCGATTCATCAAAGAAGAAATTTTGCTGGTTGTGGGCACATCGAGTTCTGAACCGGCACTACCGGGAATGCTGAAGAAGCTTGAGCTGTACGGATGTGCGAAGCCCGTAGTCGGGTTGGTGATTCCCACGGGCTATTCGTTCAATCTGGATGGCACCAGCATTTACCTGAGCATGTCCGCGATTTTCATCGCGCAGGTGTATCACGTCGATCTTACGATCACACAACAGGTCACGCTGTTGGGCGTGCTAATGCTGACGTCGAAAGGTGCGGCGGGAGTGACGGGTTCCGGGTTCATTGTACTGGCGAGTACGCTGGCGGCAACGCACACGGTTCCATTGGAAGGTGTCGCGCTGCTGCTGGGTGTTGATCGATTCATGTCGCAGGCGCGATCAATTACCAACCTGATTGGCAACGGTGTGGCGACGTTGGTGATTTCGCGCAGCGAGGGCGCATTTGATGATACGATGCGCGCCGAGGCGGAACGACAGACGGGAGCAGGGAGACCGTAGAGCGAGAGACGGGAGACCGTAGACTGGAGACAAAGACCGGAGACGGGAGACTACGACACAAGACGGGATACAGTGATGAGTACCACGGGCGTACAGGTTCAGATTTTCGGCACGAAGAAGAGTGCGGATACGCGTAAGGCGCAGCGATTTTTTCAGGAGCGGCGCGTTGCGGTGCATTTTTGCGATTTGGCGGAGCGTGCGGCGTCCATTGGCGAACTCAAACGATTTTCACAGAAGTTTGGCGTGGAAAAATTGATTGATCGCGAATCGAAGCGGTTTGCCGAGATGGGATTGCGGACTGCGCTGTACGGTGAGGAGCGCTGGCTGACCATTCTCGCTGATGAGCCTTTGTTGCTGCAGCAGCCTTTAGTGCGGCTGCAGAACAAGGTGTCGATTGGATTGGCGGAGACCGAGTGGAAGGAGTGGTTGGGGTAGCTAGTTCCCCAACCGCGCCGCCGCCATCAGCGCTTGCACCTGCGGCACATACGTCATGGCCTTCGCGCTGTCGCCCCGCGCCGTGAGCGCGTACGCCATGATCTGCCCCGTCTGGATGTACGCCGCGGGAATACCCACCGACGCATCGTCAATCCAGCGACCCTGTTTGAGCAACGCGGCCTGTCCTGTGTACGACTTCCACAGCTCTTCGGTGCGCTTCACGTCGATGTAACCCGCGGGCGTGCGCACGTATGCGGGATTGTCTTTCGCGGGCGACGAAAGCAACCGCTGCGCTAATCCTTGGCTCACGACATAATCGCCCATGCCGAGCCCGCGCGCGTACGGACCGAGTGAGAAGTAAATCGGACGCTTGGGAAACGCATCGCGAATAAACTGCAACACCAACAGTTGGTCGCGCGTGACATAGCCTGCGGGAATCGTTGCATCGATTCCCGATGACTGAAAACGCGCGGCTTGCGCAAGTTGTAAATACGGCGGTAATGAGTCTGCTTGCGCCGGCGTCAGCGAAATGATCGGACCAGTTGGACGCACCGACCCTAACGTCGCATACGTCGCAATGCCCGAGCCGTCATACTCGGCAACACGCTCGCGAATGAGCTGATGCGCGTACCAATCCATGTTGAGGTACGGAATGAGCGCGATGGTGACATCGCGACGCACGCCTTCGACTTGCTGCGCGTACCACACGGGAAACGAATCGTTGTCGCCCGACGTGATGAGCACGCCGTACGGTTCCACCGACTGCAAAAGGTCACGCGCCCAATCGGCCGTAAACGTTTGTCCTTTGCGCGAGGCGTCGTTGCGATTGGTGACAAAGGGAACGCATGCGAGTAACAGAATCGGTGACGCGAGCATCCACCCGCGCGTGCTCTTGCTATCGATGCGCGCCGCAATCCACTGCCAGATCGCACCAATACCAAGCCC
>JANXUN010000636.1 GCA_025356185.1 Gemmatimonadaceae bacterium | reverse complement strand
CACCGAACACACCAACCTCGTGCAAGCCGCGCGATGGATTCTTGATCGCGGACCGACGCACGTGCTGATCAAAAAAGGTGAGCACGGAGCGTTCATGTTTACGCGCGAGAGCGTGTTCTTTGCACCGGCGTATCCATTGGAATCGGTATTTGATCCAACCGGCGCGGGCGATTCGTTCGCAGGTGGATTTATCGGGTCCCTCGCGGCAACCAACGATCTGAGTGATCGCTCCATGCGTCGCGCAGTCGTTGTTGGTTCGGCAATGGGATCGTTTGCCGTGGAGAAGTTTTCGAACACGCGATTACTCGAAATCACCCGTGCGGACATCGATGCGCGCGTCGAAGAGTTTCGGAAGTTGGTGTCGTTCGACGCGAACCTCGATTCATGAGCCACGCTGGACGGGCACCGATGGACTACCGGTCGGCCGGTGTCGATATCGACGCGGCCGAAAATGCGAAGGACCGACTCGCGAAGTTGGTGCAGTCCACCATGACGGCCGGCGCGCGTGGCGCGTTTGGTGGATTTGGTGGCATGTTCAAAGTGCCAGAGGGATATCGCTCGCCGTTGCTGGTATCAAGCGCGGACGGCGTGGGCACGAAAATCAAGACCGCGATCGAGAGCGGCGTGCATCACACGATCGGTCATTGTCTCGTGAACCACTGTACGAACGATATCCTCGTGCAGGGCGCGATCCCGATGTTCTTTCTCGACTACGTCGCGTTTGGCAAACTTGAGCCGCACGTGGTCGAAGCAGTCGTCGCCGGCGTTGCAGCGGGTTGTCGCGAGAATGGATGCGCACTCGTTGGTGGTGAGACTGCCGAGATGCCAGGCGTGTACACGCCGCCCGACTACGATCTTGCTGGATTCATTGTCGGCATTGTGGAAGAGGACGCGGTTTTGGGCAGTGCACGCGTGCAGCCGGATGACGTGATGATTGCGCTGGCGAGCGACGGCTTGCACACGAATGGCTATTCGCTCGCGCGCCGCATCGTTGCAGAACGCTTGCACCTTGGTCCGCACGATGTGTTTCCTGATGCGGATGGCGCAACCGTCGCGGATATCCTGCTCAAAACACACCGATCGTATTTGCGCTGTTTGCAGCCGGTACTCGGCAACATTCACGCCATGGCGCACATCACGGGTGGTGGCTTACCGGGCAACTTGAATCGTGCTTTACCGCAGATGCTCGATGCGAATGTGATCTCCAGCACATGGACCATCCCCTCGTGGTTCCGGGTACTTGAAGACGCGGGTGCTGTTTCGCGTCCCGAGATGTACCGGGCTTTTAACATGGGAGTGGGTATGGTTGTCATTACCGCACAAACACATGTTGGCAGCATCATGCAACGCGCTCAGCAATCCAACATTCATGCGTGGGAGCTGGGCGAGCTCGTTCAGGGATCAGGACGCGTGCGTTTCGACGGCGTCGTTGCGTGATGTGGCGCGTGGATGGCGTGCTCGCAAGCACCCGACGCGCGTTGCTCACGTTGTCGTTTCTCGGTGGCGTGGGCGCGATGACCGGTATTGCGCGTGCACAAAGCACGGCGTCCAATTGCACGTCATCGAGTGCAGGCGGCGCGGGTGACATCTGCCGCAAGGCCGCGGATATTTTTGCCTTTCTGGTACCGCAAGTCGGCGTCGCACTTGCTGGCGGAAATGCCGTTCTGGGAGAGGGCGGCACGCTGGGAGGTTGGGGTAAGGGCAGCGTGACGCTGCGTGTAACCGCTGTAAACGGGGCGCTGCCGAAAAACGTCGTTCCCATTGCGGCCAGTATCGGTGGCGCCGTGGCTAATGATTTTGGCGCTGCGCGTACGTTTGTGCCGATGCCTTCGCTCGATGCGGCCATTGGAGTTATCGCTGGCGCACCGCTCGGGCTGACAAATTTTGGCGGTGTCGATGTACTCATTGGACTGGTTGAGATTCCGCGCATCAGCGAAAGCCGATTCGACGTGTCTCCTCGCAGCTCGCAGTATGCGTTCTCGTACGGTCTGCGCGTCGGGCTGTTGCAGGAGTCGTCGCTCATTCCCGGCATTAGCGTGAGCTACGTGCGCCGCAAGGCGCCGACGTTGAACGCGCAGTATACCCCAAGCAACGACACGCTCAATGTCAGCGATTTTTCTCTGACGGCGAACGCGCTGCGCGCGGTCATTAGTAAGCGATTTTTATTCTTCGGTGTGTCTGCAGGTGTTGGTCGTGACGAGATCAAGGGTGTCACTGGAGCGAATGCCATCGTCAACGAGGGCAGCGGCAACATTCAAACGCGAGCAACAGTCACGTTTCCCACGATGAACGAAAGCGTTACGCGCAACACGGGCTTCGTCAACGCGTCATTTGGACTGCTAATGGCGCGCGTCGTGGCCGAGTTTGGACGCTCAAGCGCAGGAACCCTACGTGAAACACTCAACACATTCGGCTCGCATCATGCCAACGAGGCGTATACGTACGAGTCACTCGGCGTGACTGTTCGCTTCTAGCCGAATGGCCCACAGCGCGACGCGCGACGACTTGCGGTTCATGCGGCGTGCGATCGCGTTGGCGCGACGCGGCGTGGGGCAGGTAGCGCCAAATCCGCTAGTGGGTGCGGTCGTCGTGCGCGACAACCGAATCGTTGGCGAGGGCTTTCACGCGCGCTTCGGTGGCGATCACGCCGAAGTCGTCGCCCTTCGTGAGGCAGGGATGCGCGCGCATGGTGCGACCATGTACGTGTCGCTCGAACCGTGCAATCATCACGGCAAAACGCCGCCATGCACGAATGCGATTGTGAGCGCTGGCATTTCGCGCGTAGTCTACGCGATCGCCGATCCGAATCCAGTTGCGGCAGGTGGTGGGAGCGCGCTCGCACACGCTGGCATCGTCGTCGCGAGCAACGTCGCCGCGACCGAAGCCAAAGAACTCAACGCGCCCTTCATTTTTTCAGCGCGTCATCGCGATCGTCCATTCGTCACGCTTAAACTGGCGCTGTCGATCGACGGCGCGATCGTCGATGCATCCCATGCACGCGGCTGGCTCACCGGCCCGCGCGCGCGCGCGGCGGTGCATACCCTTCGCGCGGGCTCCGACGCAATTGCCGTAGGGATTGGCACCGTGATCGCCGATGATC
>JANXUN010000614.1 GCA_025356185.1 Gemmatimonadaceae bacterium | reverse complement strand
GAACTGCTGAGCGGCGCGCCGCCGTTTTCGGGGATGAATTTGCGCGAGACGCTCATCGCGCAGGTGCGATCCATTCCGGAGCCGATTGAGCCCAAGCGCAAAGGCATGCCGCCTGCGTTGGCGAACATTGTGATGCGATGTCTGGAAAAAGACCCCGACAATCGTCCACAGTCGGCGTCGGAGATTGTGAAGATCATTGATGGACTGACGCTGTCGTCGCTCAATGAAACTGGCGAAGTACCTGCGGTATCAGCTGATCGCCTGCGCGCGGCGACGCCGACGAGCGTTACACGTGAGACCACCAAGCCGACATCCAAGATGCCGGTGATGCTGATGTTATCGGTACTGACGCTGGTGATGGCCGCGGCAGCGTTCTTAATGCGCGGATAAGCGAGGACTAGCGCGTGCGGCACAACATCGCGATCTGATCGACACGAAGACGGCCGCCCGGTTCACGCACACGAAACGCCCCAAAATCACAACTTGCAAATGCCCTTGTACGTCTCGGGCCGTCGATCGCGAAAGAACTGCCATGTGTTACGCACTTCACGGATTACGTCGAGATCAAGGTCGGCAACAACCAGTTCGTCCTTGTCGCGCGACGCCTCGGCCAAGATTTTGCCGCGCGGATCGCAGAAGTAACTCTGCCCGTAAAACTCGCCGATGTTCCACGGCATTTCGCGTCCAACGCGATTGATTGCGCCCACGAAATAGCCGTTCGCCACGGCGTGCGCGGGCTGCTCAAGCTTCCAGAGATACTCCGAGAGCCCCGCCACCGTCGCTGATGGATTGAAAACAATTTCCGCGCCGTTCAGCCCGAGTTCGCGCGCACCTTCGGGAAAGTGGCGATCGTAGCAGATGTACACGCCAATTTTCGCATAGCGCGTTTGAAAAACCGGATAACCAAGGTTTCCTGGCTTGAAGTAATATTTCTCCCAGAATCCCGGTGCGACCTGCGGAATGTGATTCTTGCGGTACTTGCCGAGGTACGCGCCGTCGGCGTCAATGACCGCGGCAGTGTTGTAGTACACGCCAGTCGACTCAACTTCGTAGAGCGGCACAATGATCACCATCGCATACTTTTTTGCCGTCTCTTGCATGAGCCGGGTCGTTGGCCCATCGGGAATTGCTTCCGTCGCGTCGTACCAGCGCGGCGTTTGTTCTGCACAAAAATACGGACCCGTGAAGATTTCCTGCATGCACAATATCTGCACGCCTTGGCTCCCGGCCTGCTCGATAAGCTTCATGTGATTCGCAATGTTCGCTTCGCGAATTTTTTCGATGGGCTGGTCGGTGCCTAACGCGTTGCTCGCCTGAATGAGGCCGCACTTGACGATCTTGGGCATCTATGGGCTCTGGAAATGGTGGGCGGAATGGAACGAACGACTCAGCGCGCAATGTTGCGCAGAATCGATACCTCGCCGCGATTCGACGGCGCTCAAACGCGCTGAACGCCAGGTGCGCGCCGCATCAGCACGACATAAATGACGAAGCTCAAGCCAAAGGTTACGAACCACGCATACCGGTAGAGCTGGTCAAGAAAGTTTGGGTTCAGCACGTTGCCCCCGGGCGTCACGGCCGCGTGCAGAAAACCGGGGACAACGGGGAGCACGGCGAGCACCAGCGCAATCATTGCCGCCGAGTTCCATCCCTTTCGATACGTGTACATGCCCTGTTCGCGAAACAAGTCTGGGAGTGACAACTGCTGTCTTCGAATAAACCAGTAGTCGGCAATCAGAATGCCGCCCAGCGCACCCATGAGACTTGAATATCCAATGAGCCACGTGAATATGTATGCGCCCGCATCGGAGTAGAGTTTCCATGGCATCATCAGAATGCCAACAACTGCCGTGATGAGCCCACCTGCTACGTAGCTGATTTTTCGCGGGTTGAGATTCGAAAAATCGTTGGATGGTGACACAACATTCGCGGCCATGTTGGTATGTAACTGGGCGGCAAGCACAACAAGTGCCGCGAAAATAATCACCGCAGTGCCGCCAATCCTTGTCACCAGTACTACGGGATCCCATTCGGGCTTGCCGAAAATAACAATTGTTGCGCTGGTCACGGCCACCCCGATGAATGCAAAGGCGGTCATAGTGGTTGGCAGTCCTATTGCCTGCCCAAGCATTTGCGATCTCTGGCTGCGCGCGTAGCGCGTGAAGTCGGGAATATTGAGACTCAGCGTTGCCCAATAACCCACTGCCGCAGTGAGCGCCGGCGGAAAGATGGACCAGAACGGCTTCGCATCGGCGCCCTGCAAACGAGCCGACTCGGAAAGAATGTGGCCGAGTCCGCCGCCATTCCGGACGCCCCAAATGAGCAAAATGCTGCTGCCAGTAATGAGGAATGGCGCGGCCAAGCTACCAAGAAGTTTTATGCGCTCAATGCCGCCCGCAATGACGGCAACCTGCAACAACCAGAACAACGCGAACGCAATGGCAATTCCACCGGGAATTGAAGTCCAGCCGGGCCATGCGGCGGTAAACAGCGTGTTCAGCGCGAGTGCGGCAATCCACGTTTGAATACCGAACCACCCGCACGCGACAATGGCGCGAAGCAGTGCCGGTACATTCGCGCCCGTTGTTCCGAACGCCGCGCGGCACAACACCGGAAACGAAATGCCGTACTTCGTGCCCGCGTGCGCATTGAGAATCATGGGAATCAGCACGATCGTATTGCCGAGCAGGATGGTGATCATTGCTTGCCACCACGTCATGCCCTCCGTCATCATGCCCGACGCCAGCGTGTACGTCGTAATCACAACGCTCATGCCAATCCATAGCGCCGCGATGTTGTATGTAGACCACGTCCGACGAGACGGTGGAGTGGGCGCCAGGTCGGCGTTCCACAAAGAACTCCCTGACATGTCTTCGTCGGTCGTTACAAAATCACTCGTGTCAGCGCGCGCAGACGAAGTACGGTCCCCTGCGACAGCGCTCACTCGCGCGCTCCGGTGGATTTAATATTTCCGGCTGCGGCGGCCTGCTCCAAACCTCCTCCGGTAGATGCCAGCCCCGCCGATGTGCGCGGCAGCCACTGACCACGTCCGGCTTGTCCAACCACTTTGTAATCATTCACAATGACTTCACCGCGCGACAAGGTTGTGCGCGCAAAGCCCGCAAGCTCCCATCCCTCATACGGCGACCAGTCGGCGTTGGTCTCCATGTCGCTCGGACGGACCGTTCGTGTGGACGTGGGATGAATAATGGCAATGTCGGCGTCGGCGCCAATTTGTATGGCGCCCTTGCGAGGTGCGAGTCCCATGATGCGCGCAGGATTGGTGCTGAGCTTCGCGCACATCTGCTCGAGCGAAATCTTTCCGTCGAGCACGCCCTTGGTGTACGTCAGCGGCATGAGCGTTTCGAGGCCCGGCATTCCCATGGGGATCTTGGTCCAGTCGCCCTCCCACATGGCCTTCTGCTCCCGCGTGAACGTGCACGTGTCGGTGGAAATGACGGACACTTCGCCAGAGTTCAGTCCACGCCACAGCCGATCCGAATCGGCCGGTTTCTTGAGTTGCGGGCAACACGCGAAGAGATGTCCGTCGTCGCGCGCGAACACCGAATCGTCGAGCACGAGATATTGCACGCACGTTTCGGCCAGCACCGGCACGTCGCGTGCCTGCGCCGCGCGAATAATGTCGGCGCCGTCGGCGGTCGACATGTGCACGATGTACAGCTGGCCTTTCGTCGCCGCACACCATTGCACCACGCGTTGAATCGCCTCGGCTTCAACAAAATTCGGGCGCGTCATCGCGTGCAGCACCGCGCCGTGCTGCTTCATGAGCTCGGGCGTATGGTGTCGCGCAATGAGCTCATCCAGCACGCGTGACGACTCGGCGTGCACCAGCAACATGGCACCGTGTTCGCGCATTTTTTCCAACGTGCCAAACAGCGCGCGGTCGTCGCTTTGCCAACCTTCCGACTCGTAGATCATGAATTCCTTGAACGTGGTGAAGCCGCGCTTCACCATGTCGGCAATCTGATCCTTGTGCTCGTTGTACCGCGTAATGCAAATGTGAAAGGTGTAATCAATTAACGATTTGCCTTCGGCCTTTTTCATCCAGGCGTCGGCGGCTTCGCTCAGTGAGCCAGTTGCTGAGGGAATTGCAAAATCGATAACGGTGGTCACCCCGCCTCGCGCGCCAGCTCGCGTTCCACTGACGTAGTCATCCGATGATACCGTACCGCAAAAGGGCAGTTCGAGATGCACATGAACGTCAAGCACGCCGGGAATAACATGATGGCCGCTCGCATCGATGATGTCCGCCCCTGCGGAGTCGAGATTCATGCCCAGTGCGGTGATCTTCTCCCCGGAAATTCCGATGTCACCAGTGAAAACCCCGCCTGGTGTGACGACGTTGCCGCCACAAATTACCCGGTCGAATTTCATACGAGTTCACGGAGTCGTTGATGGGATGACAGTACCCTTGGAGTTATTTCGCGGTAACCTGAGCCAGCGCCGTGTCGAACGCGTCCAGCGCATAATCCACGTCCGCGGCGGTAATGCACATGGGCGGCTTGATGCGCAGCACGTTGCCGTCAAGACCGCCTTTCCCCAGCAGCACGTTCATTTCGCGCATCGCTTCCATGATGTCCAGCGTTTCGTGCTTGGCAGGTGATTTGTCATGGGCGTTTCGCACGAGCTCCATGCCCAACATGAGCCCCTTTCCGCGAACGTCGCCTATGAGCGCATACGACTGTTGTAGCTTCTGCAATCCATTCTTGAATCGCGTACCCAGCACTCGGCAATTCTCCTGCAGTCCCTCCTCGTCGATGATGTCGAGCACGGCGAGCCCCGCAGCCATGGACACGGGATTGTTGGCGAAGGTATTGAAGTGAATACGCTGCGTCAGCGACTTCGCAATGTCCATGCGGGTCGTAACAGCACCAATGGGCGCACCATTCCCGAGGCCCTTGGCCATCGTCACGAAATCGGGCACCACGTCCCAATTCTGAAAGCCCCAGTAGTGATCGCCGGTACGACCAAAGCCCGTTTGCACTTCGTCGGCGATGCATAGGCCGCCACACTCGCGAATGATGGCGTACACTTCCTTGAGATAGTTGGGCGCGCCATACGTGACGCCACCTACACCTTGCATTGGTTCGGCAAGGAATGCTGCAACTTTCCCGGGCGTCGAGAAGCGAATGAGATCGCGAATATCGGCGGCGGACAGCGAAGCGATTTCTTCCGGCGTTCCCTTGAACGGACTGCGGTATGGATCAGGGTTAATGGCGTGATGCACGCGACCATCCCCTGCAACATTGAATTTCCACGTACTATGTGACGTGAGCCCCATCGCGCTGGGACTGCCACCGTGATACGCGTTACGCAGCGCGACGACGTCATGATTGCCTGTGTACAAGCGCGCCATTTGCACGGCAAGATCGTTGGCTTCGCTTCCGGAATTCGTGAAGTACGTGACGTCGAGCCCCGGCGGCATCTTCGACGCTAGCTTCTTCGCCAGCATTGGAAAATTCGGATGCAAATAAATTGTCGTTGCATGCTGCAGCGTTCCGACCTGGCGCGTGACGCGCTCAACGAATTTCGGATGGCAGTGACCGACCGACACGGTGACAATACCTGCCAGCAAATCGAGATACCGCGTGCCGGTTTCGTCATACAGGTACTGCATGTGCCCTTCTACAATGAGCAACGGTTCCTTGTAAATGGTGAACACTGCGGGATTGGTGTACTGCTTCCGCATGGCAATGAGCTCGCTGCGCGGCGGACCATCGTACGCGTGCGGGCGATGATCGGTTGGCGGCAGCTCCAACTGCGAGGCGACGCTGATCATGACGCGACGTCCGCGCGATCGGGTGCCGCGTACCCCTCTACATGCTCGTAGCCGCCCTCGTACTCTTCGCCGGCGGGACGCCGAATTTGCGACTGTAACACCACGCGATCGCGCCGAATACCACGGAAGTCTTCTACCGATTTCCACCCCTTGTCTGCGTTCCGTTCAAGGAACGCGTCGAGCCCGGCGTTCAACCGTTGAATGACGTGCGGTCCAATTGCTGAGTCCAACATTGCCGAGGTGCATACTTGCACGGTGCCCGCGCCTAACAGGAAATAGGAAAGCGCCTGCGCAAAATCGGAGACGCCACCAATACCGGAGAACGCCTTGTCCGGAAATGCCTGCGTCATTTTCGCCATGTTCGCCAACGCCATTGGCAAAATTGCTGGTCCGCCCAAACCGCCGCTGGAAACAAAACCGTCGACGTTGATCTCAAACTCGAGCGTTTCCGGATCAATGATTGGTAGCGAAGGAAACGTATTTGAGGAGACCATGGCGTCGGCACCGCCGCGGAAGCACGCCGCCGCTTCAACCACCATGTCTCGCGTGGCTGGTGTGAGTTTCGTCCACACGGGAATTGTTGCAACTTCCTTCACTGCTTCCGTCACGACCGAACACAGCCCTTCATCCTTGCCAATGTTGGACCCCATATCTTTCCGGTCCATGTGCGGACAGGAAAAGTTGCACTCAATACCATCCGCGCCGTTTTCCTGTACCGCTTGAGCCAGCAGCTGCCAATTGCGAAGCTCCTTGTCGTTGCCGGAGCCAGCCATAATCGAGGCGATGAGCACTTTGGTTGGGTGCGCCGCTTTGATGCGTTGTATGCGCGGAATCCACCAGTCGATCGCCTTGTCAGAAATGAGTTCCCAATTCCACGACGAATGCAACGCGGCGCCGGGCCGTTTCTTCATGGACACATATGAGTCGTCAGCGCTCGTGCGCATGAATTTCGCTTTCGCGCCGACAACATTCACGACGGGGTGCAGGCCGATGGTCTTGGTGACAACCCCGCCCCATCCGGCATCGAACGCCCGGAGAATGTTGTTCTCCGACTCCGTTGGCGGAGCTGATGAGAGTAGAAAGGGATTCTCGAACTGAATCCCGGTAAATGTCACGCTGCGACTTGGCATGAGAGACTCCACACGGTGAAAGCGCGGAACCGACGCTTCGCGCTTGTTACAACAGCGGTTACGACATCCAGTTCACGCCGGCCTCACGGTTCCACTTCGTCGTCATTTTCTTTGCTTGCGTCCAGAACTCGATCGAGCCGCGACCGGTGATGTCACCAACACCAAACTTTGAATCGTTCCAGCCGCCAAACGAAAATGGTTCGCGCGGCACAGGGACGCCGACGTTCACACCAACCATTCCGGCGCTCGCATGCTCCATAACGTACCGGGCAATGCTACCGCTTTCAGTGAACACGGAGGCCGCGTTGCCATACGGTGACGCATTCTCAACAGCCAGTGCGTGTTCGACGCTCTTGGTGCGAACGATTGCGAGCACGGGCCCGAACACTTCCTCTTGGGCAATGGCCATGTCGGGCGTAACATGATCAATGATGGTGGGTCCGAGAAAGTATCCGCCTTCCTTGCCGTTCACCGTGGCACGACGTCCATCAACCAGCACGGTCGCGCCGGCGGCTTCCGCTTCGTTGATGTAGCGCGTAATGCGCTCCATCGCCGTCGTAGAGATTACCGGACCAACATCGCGACCCGGCACCATAGCGCGTGCATGTTCCACCATGCGGGCCACAATGTGATCGGTGTCGGCGACGGCAACCATCACCGACGCTGCCATGCAGCGTTGTCCTGCACATCCGGACATGGACGCGACGACATTGCTGGCGGTCATTTCGCGATCGGCGTCGGGCATTACGATGAGATGATTTTTTGCACCACCTAACGCGAGGCACCGCTTAAGGCTGGCCGTTGCGCGGCGGTACACGATCTTCGCGACTTTTGTCGAGCCGACGAAGCTGAGCGCATTTATTCCGGGGTGGTCGCACAGTGCTTCGACGGCCGCGCGTCCCCCGTGAACGATTTGCAGTACACCCGCGGGCAATCCCGCTTCGGCAAGCAGTTCGGCGATGCGTCTCGCGCTGAGCGGCACGAGCTCCGATGGTTTGAGAATCATACAATTGCCAAGCGCGATGGCGTTTGGAATTGACCAGTTCGGAACCATGTTGGGGAAGTTGAATGGCGTCACCGACGCCACGACTCCCACCGGGAAGCGCTCAACGCGGCATTCAACACCTCGGCTTACTTCGAGGACTTCGCCGGGCGTGATTTGCGGAAGCGAACAGGCAAACTCCGTCAGTTCGGCAGACTTCAGAACTTCGGCACGTGCTTCGCTGGCAATTTTTCCGTTCTCTTCGGTGACAAGCGCTGCTAATTCGTCGACGTGCTTTTCCAGGAGCGCCTTGTAACGATAGAAGACCTGGGCGCGATCCTTGATTGGCGTGCCTGACCACGCGGGGAAAGCAGCGCGCGCTGAACGAACGGCCGCCTCAACCTCGCGCGCGCTGGACAAGGGCACGCGGGAAATAGCCTCACCGCTGCTTGGGTCGAATACATCGATGACGTCCACGTCGGGCGCGACGAAGGCGCCGCCAAGATAGTTCTGCACGTCCGGATATCTCATAATCCAACATGTGAACGCTGCGGCAGAACGGCAATAGACCCTGAGTAAGCACAAAGTCGCGCTGAGACGTCGTTCAAGGCCGCGATTGACGGTGGACAGAGCACCAGACTTACCTACCGCTGTAGCGCTCGCTACGGCGCCCGTCCGGAACTCTCGCGAACGAGATCCAAGGATCATTCGTAGCGTTCGACGTGGATGCTGCGGCGCGATGATCTCGCGAACCTGCCTCGCGTGTTGATCGCGCCGAGCGCCGTTGCACTTCTGCTATTTTCGGAGGCGTGATCCCGGCTTGATCGCACGAATCAGCAACAACAATACGACCGCACCAACGAAGGCGACGGCAATCGTCGCGGGAAGTCCGCCGAACGGCAGGTGTATGCCCAAGGTGCTGAAGAGCCAGCCGCCGATGACGGCGCCAATAATGCCAACGATGATGTCACCGATCAATCCGTATCCAATGCCGCCAACGACGGCGCCAGCGAGTAGCCCCGCGACGAGGCCGACGATCAACCACGTAAGAACGTCCATGATGACTCCATTTGGTGCGCGCGATGCGTGCACCGAAAGCGAGAGTTTGCAAAATCGTGTCGCCTGTATGAGCCCGTGCTGACTCGGACGACCCCTCATGACGACAAAGGGAAGCATCAATAAAATCGCAATGCTACCCGCCGAACAGTATCGCTCGTAGGGAGGAGTCGCGGATTGCCATGCTTGCGATCTCTACCGGTACGAGCTCGAGTACAACATTCCGCTTGGTAAACGCGTTGGCGAGTGAGCTGAATCAAATTCTGACCGCTCGTTGAAATGTTCCCCGTCATCAGATGAAGCCGTAACGGAACCAGGTAGCGGGCGTCGAGAGGTTGCCAAGAGAAACAGGAGCGACCTGTTCAGTGAAATAACTGAGTTGTGCCTCGAGATCGCGTCCGCGCTCGCATACGCGCACGGCCGCGGCATAGTGCACCGCGACATTAAGCCGGAAGACGTCTTGCTGAGCGACGGCGTCGCGATGGTCACCGATGTTGGTGTGGCCATGGCAGTTGAAAGCGCGATCGCCGACGGGACGAAGGGCGGTCGGCGACTGACAGGTGCCGGAGTGTCGTTGGGGACGCCTGCGTACAGCCCTCCCGTACGGATCGAGTCGGCCGGGGCGGTCGATCACCGCGCCGATGTGTGCGCGTTTGGCTGCATGGCGTATGAACTGCTGAGCGGCGCGCCGCCGTTTTCGGGGATGAATTTGCGCGAGACGCTCATCGCGCAGGTGCGATCCATTCCGGAGCCGATTGAGCC
>JANXUN010000608.1 GCA_025356185.1 Gemmatimonadaceae bacterium | reverse complement strand
CTACGGCATCGAGATCGACCCGCTCTACGTCGATACGGCGATTCTTCGATGGCAGAAGATGACTGGTGAAACGGCCCGGCACGAGAACGGCAAGACCTTTGACGAGATGCGTGCGGAGCGCGAGATCGCCGATGTCACCTCGTGAAGGCGGTTCGCAGCGCACAGCGGCAAAGAGGGGCGGGCGGCGCAGCAAGCGTGCCTCCAAGGAACATGCCTATCCGACTTGCCGCGTCGACGGCGGCGACGGTGCCAATACGCGAACTCGATTTGTGTATCGCGTTCCAGTTTTGGACGTGGTGCCCTGCTCCGCCATGATGCACCACATGATTGAGCGTAATGGTGCTGTGATTCCATGCCGTTAGCCGACGTTTTTGATCGTCTCGCGGCATCGTGTCGTCGATGGGCGTGACAACGTAGTCATAGATGGTATACCGATCGAATGGCGCCGGGGAACGATAGAACAGCCAATACAACGACGGCTGGATGTCGCGTGCCCAAGCTGGAATTGGAACGTATTGAATTGGCCAGGTCGGCCAATTGAGCACGCCAGCCTCAGTCACGCCGTCGTAAATCTCGCGCCATCGTTTCGCGAATGATTCGTAGTAATCGTTGACGGTCGGATGGTCAGCCGCGAGGGCGGCTTGCACCGCCGGCCATGATCCGTCAAATGATTTTGCCGTTGCCTGCGCAAGCGACTCGGTCGCGGCGTCAAACTGTAACGCCGCGCGCGCCAACAATACACGCGGAGCCTCTTCGCAAAAATGTCCGCGAGCGAGCAACTGCGTGAATAGTCGCTCCCCGCACGAGTAGCGCGTTGAATCGGCGACCGCTGTGTTTCGCAGCCACGCCAACGACTCGGTGAATGCGGACGCTGCAGCGACGCACGCCGCGCTAAGGCGCGAGCGCGTATCAGCGTCAATCATCGAATACGTGGTTAACGATGCCTGTCCACTGAAGCCGTCAATCACGTCACCGGTGATGTTCACAGCCACGTCCGACTGCATCAGCCACGCAGGAATTCCCTCCGACAGCATCGTAAGCGCGGCTGCACACTCTCGCTCTGCACGCGCGCGCCACAGCGCCGGTATCGGCGCGACGATCGTCGCTCGCATGGTGGCGAGAAACCCCGCGACGGCTGCCAAGCGTGAGCAGAGGGCGGCCACGCGCTCCTGCACCGGAGCAAAGTCCCGAATCATCAACGACGCCGCGCCAAAGATCGCTTCACCCGTCCATAGCGCTGGATTTAGATCGCGAAAGAATTCACTCTCAAATTCTGCGACGCGCACATCACAGTTTGCCTGAGCAAGATATGCGTCAAGAAGTGCGGGATTGGCCGCTAGCGCGGTTGCGCCCGCC
Organism: Gemmatimonadaceae bacterium; assembly: GCA_025356185.1. Lineage (GTDB taxonomy): Bacteria > Gemmatimonadota > Gemmatimonadetes > Gemmatimonadales > Gemmatimonadaceae > Gemmatimonas. The sequence continues at coordinate 2,289 of JANXUN010000608.1, read as the reverse complement.
ACGCCACTTAGCTCGGCTTCGCCGCTGCCGAGCGACATACGCAGCGCGACCAGCTCCTCAATTTCGGCAGTGCGTGCCTCTCGCGACCAATCGGGCAATCGCGTATCGTAGTCGTGGATTCCTGTGAACGTTGCTGTGACAGGGTTTCGTGCATAAAAATGCGCGAAGAATGCATCGAGTACCGCTGACGCGTGGCTCAGACGCCGCGCTCCGGTACCAGCGGGATGTTGACCCACCGTCGTTCGCGGTGCGAACGCTCGACGGCGTTGATCAGCTCCTGCACGTGCGCGCCATCTTCAAAGTTGCCTTCGTTCTCGACGTCGTCGGACAGAATCTCGGAAATGAATGAGTGAATCAGATTCGCGTAGAACAGCGAGCGCCACGATTCGTGCTTTGATCCGCCCGGAGGGTAGAACTGCGCGGGCACTTCAATTTCGCGAAACTCCACTTGATCGGCCGATGCAGCCTTGAGTACTTCGCAGATGCCGTTTTCTTCGACCAGTCGGCAGATCAACGCGCCTTTGCTGCCGTACACGCGCGCTTCGATGCCTGGATAGTTGCCGACAGTGACGAAGCTAGTTTGGATAGACCCAATCGCGCCGTTGGCGAACTCTCCGATAAATATGTCGCCGTCGTCGATATTCATGCGCATCATCGTTCCGGTCGCTCGCACCATGCGCTCAGGGATGAAGTTTTTCATCGTGCCGACCACAGAAGCGAATCGGCTGCCCATGAAGAGGTGGCAAATGTCCATGATCGGCGCACCGTAGCCTTCCAGCGATGAGACCTGAATCGTTGACTGGTCGGCGGTGTGATCGACTTGGCGCAGTGGATTGGTCGGATCCAGCCACTGCGAGTTTTGTTCGTAACCGTTGAAAATGAATGGCGTGCCGATGAACCCGTCGTCGATGAGTTGCTTCATGTATTGCATGGCGGGGCTGTAGCGAAACGTAAAACCGAGTTTCGTTTTGAGCCCCGTGGAACGTGCGAGCGCGGCGGCCCGTCGAGTTTCGTTAAAGTCGTACGCTACAGGCTTCTCGCACAGCACGTGCTTGCCTGATTCGAGCGCCATCATCGATAACTCAAAGTGCGTCGCGCTGGGAGTACAGACGTCGACCATGTGCAGGTCGTGTCGCGCGATGAGCTCCTCGTGCGAGTCGTACACATGCGGGATGTCAAATTCGGTCGCGAACTCGCGCGCGCGTTCTACGATGGGGTCGGCAATCGCGACGAGTTCACACCGCGGATCGCGCTTGTAACCCGGCACATGAGCAAACCGCGCCCACGCGCCCGCGCCCAGAACGCCAACGCGCACTTTATCGAATGACGGCACGTCGATCTCCCGGTAGCATGAGCTGACGGTGCGCGAGAATCGGTGCGATGCCGTTGGACATCACCCGTTCATGAAATGCACGCAGGCTGAACTTGATGCCAAGCTTCTTTTGCATGTCGGCGCGCAGTGTGAGCAGGCCGCGCTTGCCGAGAAAGTATCCACCGTACGTCGGATCGTACGTCGAACGCTCAGCTTCACGCTTAGCGGCGGGCGCAGCGACGTATGCGTCTTTCTCAAAGCACTCTTGCGCGCGCTCCAGCGTCCAAACACCGCGATGCACATTGATGCCCGACATGAGGCGACAGATCCGCGTGAGTGCGTCGCTAATCTGCGCCATTTGCACACGCGGATCGCTGTTCGCGTAGCCTTGCTCGGCGATGAGTTGTTCGGAATAGTGCGCCCATCCATCCTGTCCCGACGACGGCTGGGGAAACGGATTGAGCCCAATCCAGATGCGCCGAATCTTGCCCGGGGTTTTGCGCATGAACTGGGAGTGTAACCAGTGTCCAGGCATGGCTTCGTGCGCGGTGGTGACGGCGAGCGACGCAAAGTTGAATCGCTCAAGCCACGCTTCTTGTTGCTCAGGCGTGTCATTTGCGTTCGCGTCGGTGATGTAGTACACGCTTTGCACGGGTACGCGTTCAAGCGGCGGTGACGCGTGCATAGACGCGAGTCCCAAATCAAACGGTTGTGCAGCGCGCACAATCACGCGCTCTTTCGTAGGAATCGACGAAAGTTTCTTGGCGCGTACAAACGCGGTGAGCGAATCAACGACGCGTTGCGCGGCAGCGACGACTTCGCCGCGCTTGGGATGATCCTGGCGGATCTCACGCCAGACGTCTTGCGCGTCCTTCGACATCGAAATGCGGTGTGCCGCCGCTTTGAAGTCCGCCTGCGCTTTAGTTAACTCGCGTTGGCCAATCTTGAGCAAAGTGTCGAGTGGGACATTGATGAGC
>JANXUN010000050.1 GCA_025356185.1 Gemmatimonadaceae bacterium | reverse complement strand
CTCAATCCAAAGGCGCCATCGTGCATTGCAGTCGCGACTAACGATTTCATGCGCGACAATTGCTCAGCGGTCGGTGCCTTATCCGACATGCCCATCACGCTGCGTCGCACATCATTGTGCCCTGCCAAATACGCGACGTTGATACCGATGGTCGCTTTGCGCACCGAGTCGACGTACGGCGCAAGCGGCAGCGGCGAACCACCATCAGGACCGCCGACCGCGAGCGTCACGCCTTGCCGCAGTGCGCTTTCCGCCAGCGGCAGCTGTAGCAGCGGCTCAAGATGCGCGTGGAGGTCGATAAATCCGGGCGTTACTGTCTTAGCGGTCGCCATGATCACGCGCGTCGCGCTCGCCCTCGGCAAATTCGCCGACATCGCCACCACGCGATCGCCGCGAATGCCGACATCCAATCGTTGTGCAGCGCTGCCGGTGCCGTCAAGCACCGATCCACCAACGATCAGAATGTCAAAACGTGTTGTATCCCGTCGTTGGGCAAAGCTCGTCGACGGGACAACTACGCGCACCGCGAGCAAGAGCGCCGCAATCGCGCAGGTTGAAGAAACGAACAATCCCGCGACGAATCGGCGCATCACATATGCGACGTCGATTCGCACACGCCTACTGTAGCGCTTTGAGTTCGACGTCAAACACCAGCGTCGCGTTGGGTGGGATGCTGCCATTGCCGGTGGTTCCGTAGCCGAGCGTTGAGCCGATCACCAAGCGACGCTTGCCACCCACCTTCATGCCAACGAGCCCCAGATCCCATCCGTCGATGACTCGACCCTGACCCAACGTAAACGCGAGCAACGTGCCACCCACATTGGAATCAAACTTGGTGCCGTTCGCCAGATATCCTGAATACACCACGCTGATCACTCGACTCACTGTCGCCTCGGCGCCTGTGCCTATAATCACGTCCGCGTAATACAAGTTGTCGTTCTTCTTTGTCATCGTCGCGATGTTTACGCCTAACGATGACGCGAACGTATCCGTCGCCGGATTTGACGGCACCGTGTTTTGAGCGCTGTCGTTGCCGCACGCGATAAGCCACAGGGCGAGCGTCGCAGACGCGAGACGGGGAAGAAAACGGGAGAGCTGGCGCGCAGTCGACACGAGCATGAGATCGTTTAAGGTGAAAGAAAGAGACACGAGCCAGCACACGTCGGTCGCGCCTCGCTTGCGTCATCACGTACCGAAGTTAGTCGCCCAAACGATTGCGGCGCGAGGGTCCAGCCGATACGCTGACTGGGTGAACACCCGACATCCCCTCCAACCCACGCCGGCAAGCCCCGAATCGCGGGCCGCAACCTTGTTTGTGCTCGAACTGGCGCGCGCGATGCACGAGTACGGAACGCCGGCGCATCGACTCGAAACTGCGCTCTCGGCGCTCGCCGGACACCTTGGCATTGAAGCCGAGTTTTTCTCAACACCTACCAGCATTATGGTGGGATTTGGCGATCTCCTCGACCAGCATGTGCATCTGCTGCGCGTCGAGCCCGCGAGCCCGAACCTCGGAAACCTCGCACGACTGAGCGACATCATTCGCGATGTCGTCGAAACGCGCATTGCGCCCGATGTCGCACTCGAGCGCGTCCGCGCACTCAAGGCCCATCCGCCGACATGGCCGACCTGGTTAAGTCGCGTTGCGTTTGTGTTGTCATCGGCAGCCGTTGCCTGTTTTCTCCGCGTGCGTATCGGCGACGTGATCATTGCATCAGTGCTGGGATTGCTGTGCGGCGAAATCGTGCGACGCACGCAACGCTCGGATACACTGCGCCCCGTGACTGAACCACTCGCTGCTTTTGTCATCACGACACTCGCGTTTACCTGCGATGCGTTGGCCCGAACCAATTCAGGTTACGCGACATCGTTGGCAGGTCTCGTGATCTTGCTGCCCGGACTGATGTTCACAGTCGCGCTCACTGAGCTCTCTACGCGACATCTTTCGTCGGGCACCGCGCGCCTCGCTGGCGCCTTGGTCATCTTTCTCGGGCTCGGCTTTGGCATTGCCCTTGGCGCCAAGCTTGGGATGGTCGTCGGACACGAACTGCGTGTGCTGCAAGGAAACGACATTCTGCAGTGGCTGCCGCGCGACGTGTTGCCACGTTGGACCGAATGGGCGGCGTTGCTCATCGCGCCACTGTCGTTCTGTGTGTTGCTCAATGCCCACCGCCGCGACACGGGATGGATCCTCCTCACATGCATCGCCGCATATGTCACGTCGCGTTATGCGGGCGCGAGCATGGGTGAAGAACTTGGTGCGTTTCTCGGCGCGTTCGTTGTAAGCGCCGGAAGCAATCTGGCGGCGCGATATTTCCGTCGAAACGCGATGGTCACGCAAGTGCCGGGGCTGCTAATCCTCGTGCCCGGAAGTATCGGCTTTCGCAGCGTGACGTCGCTATTGGGACAAGAAGTTGAAGTCGGCATCGCAACCGCATTTCGCGTTGCGATTATTGGTATCTCACTCGCCGCCGGCATTCTTGCTGGAAACGTCGCAACGCGCACCGTTATTCGCAGACGTCAACTCGCTGCGTCGATTTAGCGCGACACGTTACCGCAACGAGTTAAGGCAACGAGTTCAGGCAACGACTCGCGCAACAACTCAGCGCGACGATTCGCGCGCAGCATCGCGCGCCGCCACCGTGGCGCGATATGCGGGCAGTCCCCACGACAAGATCGCGATCGCGAGCGACATCCCGACAATCGTGACCCACATCAGCGACCAGCGTAACGCTTGCTCGTCGCCAAACACTTTGTCGGTAACGAGCGCGACGGCCGTCGGACCGATGCCACCCGAGAGCCCGAGAATCAACTGAAAGACCGCGCCGCCCTGCCCACGCATGCGCGACGGCATCGCTTCGGCGATCGCAACGTTCGCTGCGCCCCAAGGCATCGCGGCGAAAATATTTACCGGAACGAGAACCCACGCGGCCGCCGTCCCCGACGACAGAGTCGGATACAATCCGGCGAACACCAGCATGCCTGCAGCGCCGAAAATGCCGACGCGCAACGGCGCATCGATCATGCCGCGCTTGGCGAAACGATCTACCAACCACCCTCCAAACACGACGCCGATTGGTCCGAGCAACGCGGTTAACGTGCCTTGCAGCGTCGCGGCTTTTTCGACACTCCACCCGTGCGTGCGCGTAAAGAATGAGATCAACCAAAAACCCATCCCCCAGTTCACCGATGCCGAGCACATGAAACCCACGCTCAGAGCAATCATCGTGCGCGCGTTGCGTCGCAGGTAGGCAATCACCTGAGGAATTGGCACCTGCGCCAGCGCGCGATCGCCAGCTGTGCGCTCGGGCTCGGGCATGGTGAGCGCGAGCGCCGCAACGGCGAGCCCGGGCAATCCAATGACGAAGAACACGGTTTGCCACGGATGCACCACGCCCATCAGCGGCACCGCGACCATGCTGGT
>JANXUN010000490.1 GCA_025356185.1 Gemmatimonadaceae bacterium | reverse complement strand
CACGCCGATCGGTCCGATCAGTCGCTGAGCGACGTCGGCCGCAACGAGTCGCGCACCCTTGATCTCCTCGACACTTAAAACTGAGAGATACGCGACATTCGCGAGCACATAGATAAAAATGATGGCGAGCGTTCCGATGATGATCGCGCGCGGCATGTTGCGGCGCGGATCGGCGACTTCGCCGCCGACCTTTGTCAGATCGCCCCATCCGTCGTATGCCCAGAGCACCGAGACCAGCGCCAGTCCAAATGCGCTCACCGAAAAACTTCCTGGCGGTGCGGCCGGGGTAAAATGTCCGCCAGTTTTGGGAAGTCCGATGGCGAGCGCTAGCAGCACGATAAACAACAGGCCGCCGTACTTGGCCAGAGTGGTGACGTTTTGCACCAGCGCGCCCCATCGCACGCCGATAATGTTGACGATCGCCATCGCGGCCAATGCCGACGCGGCGACGTAGTGCGCGTAGCTGTCGTACGGCGCGACGGCGGGATCCATTCCCAACGCGCGCAACAGGTATTCAGCGAAGGTGATTGATATCGCGCCCAACGCGGCGGCGCGCACCAGAATCAGTTCGGTCCATCCAAATAAGAATGCGGGCAGCCGACCCCACGCTTCACGAATGAAAACGAAGTAACCTCCCGTTTGTGGTAGCGCGCCGGCGATCTCGGCCAATGTCAGTGCGCCGCACAGAGCGAATACGCCGCCGATGCTCCAGACGGCCAACATCGGAAGCGGGCCGGGCAATTTGGCGGCGATCCCCGCCGGCGATCGGAAGATCCCCGATCCGATGGTGGTACCGATGACGACTGCGATCGCGCTCCACAGTCCTAAAGTTCGCGGCAGCTCGGTGGGAGCACGGTCCGCAGCGGTACGCGATGTCGTCGACGTCGATCGTGGAGTGGCCATTCGCAATGGTAGTGCGCGGCACAACGCAACGCACGGGGAGACGCCGCCAAACTTTCGCACCGAGGAACATCCCGCCATGACAGTCCGCTACTTTTCGCGTTGCATATGATTGCTCAATCCGCTCAGGTCTCGTCGACGGTGCCCGGTCCGCTGCTGTTGGCACTGTTTTGGTTCGCTGTCGCCGCGTGCGCAGTCGCCCAGTTTTTCATTTTGCGCGCGGTGTGGCGCGTCGTGCCATCTGTGACGGGCTCGCCAGACGTTCCCGCACCGCGACGCGCGCCCGAAATGGCGTGGGCGTTGTTGCCGACGCTGTTGGTGGCCGCACTGTTCATCGGTGCGTGGCGCGCAGCACGCACCCCATCGGCAACGAACTCGCCGAGGGTGACGCCGACAGTGACGCCGACCGTCTCGCCCGTGCGCGCATGAGCGGTCCGGTCGCCGCAAGCAGTCGCGTTCCCGCGCCAGTGCGTTCCGCCGCGTACGTCGCGTTGAGCGTCGCGCTGCTGCACATCGTGTTTGGCGCGATCGTGCGCATCTCAGGCTCAGGCATGGGATGCGGAGTCGATTGGCCGACGTGTCAAGGCTATTGGATCCCGCCGTATTTCACGCGCATCGACTTAGGCATCGAACTCACGCATCGCTATCTCGCGATCGCATTGTTCGCATCGATCGCATGGCTTACCCTGCGCGCGTGGCAACTGCGCGAGTCCGTAGGAATCCACGGCGATGGTGGTGTGCTCAACACCGCGTATCTCGCACTCGGCTTATGGTTCGCACCGGCGCTATTCGGCGCGGTGACGGTGTTTACTGGGAATCCGGCGTGGGCAACCGTCGTCCATAAACTGCTCGCCGCATCGCTGATCGCCGTACTCGTGGTCGCAACTGTGCGCGCTGGTGGACTCGGCAGCGCGTCGTTGCGCGCCGAGTCAGGTACAAAGAAAGCTGTGGGTGGTGCAATGGCGGCGGCTGTGATGGCGCTATTAGTGGTGCTGCTGGGCGGACTTACCGCAAAGATTCCGGGCGCGGCAGTTGCATGCGCCGGATTTCCGTTGTGCGGTGCGGGTTCGTTGGGTGGCGGCGCCCAACATGTTCAGCTGACGCATCGCATTCTCGCGTATTTGTTGGTACTGCATCTCATCTCGCTGCCGTTCGTATATCGCAAGCGTGGTGAACCCGCTCCCGTGCTTCGTGCCGCGTGGATAGCGATGATGTTCGGCGTCTTGCAAGTCGCGTGGGCCGGCTGGATGGTCACTGGCGGATTTCCGAGTGTTGTGCGCTCCTTGCATCAAGCGACCGGCATTTTGATTTGGGTAACGTGCGTGGCGATGGCGTATCTCACGCGTATCGCGTCCGGACGCACCGTAATTGCGTCGCAACGCGCCCCGTCGACTTCTGCGGCGCCGCTCGTGAGCCCGCGAACATCATGACCTCGCCTGTTCCCGATACGCCAACGCTGTCGCGCGATTTGATTGCGCTTACCAAGCCGCGCATCATTTCGCTGCTATTGGTGACAACGATCGCGCCGATGTACGCCGCTGGATCGCCGTCGTGGCTTACCGTGTTGATTGTCACGATCGGTGGCTATCTCATGGCGGGTGGTGCGAACGCGGTCAACATGTATCTCGATCACGATATTGATGACGTGATGGCGCGCACGCGTTTGCGTCCGATTCCGAGTGGTCGTATGTCGCGCATGCAGGTGCTCGCGTTTGGTGTGGCGTGCGCAACGTTCGCGACGTGGTTGCTGGCGACATACGTCAACGTGTTGACGGGGTTGCTGGCGCTGGCCGGATTTTATTTTTACGTCTTTATTTACACGCGGTGGCTCAAGCGGACGTCGCCGCAGAACATCGTCATTGGTGGTGCGGCGGGCGCATTTCCTCCGCTCGTTGGGTGGGCCGCCGTGACAGGGCGTCTCGATGTATCCGCGCTGTGCTTGTTTCTCATCGTGTTTTACTGGACGCCACCACACTTTTGGGCGCTCGCCCTGCTCAAGCAAGTGGATTACACCCGTGCGCGCGTCCCGATGGCGCCGTTGGTGTGGGGTGAGCGCGAAACGATGAATCAGATGGTGTGGTACACCGTCATTTTGATTGTGCTCACACTGATGCCGGTGCTGATTGGGACGTTCGGAATTACGTATCTGATTTCGGCGCTCGTTCTCAATGCGCTGTTGATGTTTGGTGTGTTGCGCATGCTCGCAGCGGCGCGCGCGGGGACGGCGTGGAATGGGCACGCGTGGTGGGTCTACAAGTACACGCTGCTGTATCTCGCGTTGCTGTTTGTTGCCATGGCAGTGGATCGCGCCATTGGCTGACGTGCACAGCGTGCCGGACGTACGCGCTTCGGGCCCGCATACACGCGGCTTTCCGTCACCACGTCCGCTCGCGCGGTTATTGCCGCTTCTCAAACCGTACAGTGGTCGTCTGGCGATAGCGGCGCTGTGCCTGCTTGTCGCAGCCGCCGCGAATCTCGTCTTTCCGTTGGTGTTGCGGTTCTTGCTCGACGCGGCGTTCGAATCGAAAGATCGCGTTTCGTTAAATCGTGTGGCGCTGCTGTTGCTTGGCGTGTTTGCGGTGCAAGCCCTGATGAATGTCGTGCAAGTGTTTGTCCTGAGCTCGACCACAGAGCGCGTCACCGCAACGCTTCGTCAACGCACCTTTGCGCATCTGATTCGATTGTCGCCGTCGTTTTTTACGGAACGACGCACGGGCGAACTCACGAGCCGATTGTCGAGCGATCTGGGATTGCTGCAGTCGCTGTTGGGCACGTGGGTGTCGGAGCTCTCCCGACAAACACTGTTTCTGATTGGTGGCGTGTTGATGCTCGTCATTACCAACTCGCGGCTCACGTTGACGACGCTTGCCGTTGTGCCGTTGGTCGTCGGCGCCGCGATCGTGTTCGGACGCGCACTCCGCAAAGCCA
>JANXUN010000463.1 GCA_025356185.1 Gemmatimonadaceae bacterium | reverse complement strand
CGATCACCAAAGTGACGATTCAGCACGCGCAAACATCCGACACGCCACAAGCCGCACGCTTCGTAGTCAGTCGCGGCGACACGGTGATCGTGAATGCGGCTGCGAGCAAAACATTTCCGTCGCGATGGCTCGACTACTATCGCCTGAGCACGGGGCAGTACTTGTACAGTCGCAAACTGCCGGTAGCATGCGTCGGGATCGCGATCGCCGACGATGGTACGTTCTACCTGAGCGTGATCACATCAACGCAACAGTTCGTGGTTGCGATGCGTCCCAGTGCGCCGAACTCACTCCGTCGGTAACGCTCCGCTCCGCAAATACTCTTTCGCATCTTCGACAACACGATCACGCACTTCCATCAACCCGCCAACAATCATCGCACCCGACGCTTTCGCGTGACCGCCGCCGCCGTACGTCTTGGCGAGACGCTGCACGTCTACCGCGCCTGCGCTCCGAAACGACACCTTCACTTTGCCATGACCTAAGTCGCGAAAAAAGAGTGCGAGTCGCGTACCCGCAATACTGCGCGGATGCTCAACGATGCCGTCTAACTCTTCACTCGTGACATCGAAGCGTTCCATCACGCCCGCTTCAACAGAAATCCACGACAGACCGAGTGCGACATCGGTGTGCAACGACGTAAGCGCTTCGCGCAGCAGCTCCATGCGCCCCACGCTCACCTGCGCGTAGATGCGACGATACATCTCTTCGGGATCGACACCCGCCGTTAACAACACACCCGCAATCGCGTGCGCGCGTGGCGATGTGTTGCTGTAACGAAAACTGCCCGTGTCGGTCAAAATCGCGCAGTACAGCGCTTGCGCGATCGCCGGCGTGATATCGAGCCCCATCGTTGTCGCGATATCAAACACCAGCTCACCCGTCGCGCACGCTGCGGTATCGGCAACCACCACATCGCCAATCGGTATGTCACCCGGCACGTGATGATCGATCACGCTCACCGGCACCTTGATCGCACGCACCGCGTCGGCCAGCACGCCCACGCGCCGCACATCGTTGATATCGAGCACAACCAATGCGTCGACATCGTCGAGCGCATGAACGCCGCGCGCGCTTGCATTCACCACATCGCCCAACAAAAACTCAAACATCGAGGGCCACGGCGTGGGATTCACGATGCGCGCGGTCACACCGCGTTGCGCGAGCAACAGCGCAAACGCGACTTCTGATCCGCAGCCATCGCCATCGGCGTTGATATGCGTCGATAGGGCAACGGTCATTCCGGGCGTGAAGCGCGCCATCAATCGCTCAATCGATTCGCGTCGATCAGGGGGTGCAGCTAACAACTCATGCATAGTCGTCGAACGAAAAAGTGTCTGCGGCATATTCGCAGTATACACCGGACTGGTCATCGTGCCCCCGTTTCACGCTTGGCCCGCGCTCCTAGAAACGCAACGCGGCGCCCGATTGCTCGGACGCCGCGAAACTGCTGAGTTACTGCCTCACTCACCCGCGACGCGCAGCAAGAGCGTCGTCGGCCTTACCAGCGCGTGAGTTCTTTTTGCCGTACATGAAATAGATGGCCATGCCGATGATCGTCCACACGAATAGACGAATCCATGTGTCGGTCGGCAATGCCGCCATCAGACCAAATGCGGACAGTGCGCCCAAAATTGGGACCATCGGTACCCACGGCGTGCGGAACGGACGCGGCAATTCCGGGCTCTTTTTGCGCAGCACGAGAATACCAATGCACACCGTCGCAAAAGCAGACAGCGTGCCGATGGACACGAGCTCTCCCAAAAGTCCAATGGGGAAGAACGCCGCGATCGCCGCTGCCAGAATACCGACCAGAATCGTTGACGCCGCAGGCGTGTGATACTTGGGGTGCACTTTGCCGAAGAACGGCGGCAGCAGGCCGTCACGCGACATCGTGAAGAAAATGCGCGGCTGACCCATGAGCATCACGAGCACGACCGACGCCAGGCCAGCAATTGCGCCGATGTTGACGAAGTACTCGAGCCACTTGAGCGCTGGCACCGCCTGAATTGCGACCGACACCGGGTGTGGCACGTTGAGCGTGGTGTAGTTCGCCAAGCCCGTCATGACCAACGCCATCAGGATGTACAACACGGTGCAAATGGCCAGTGACGACAACATGCCGATTGGCAAATCCTTTTGCGGATTTTTGGCTTCTTGTGCCGCCGTTGAAACAGCGTCAAATCCGATGTACGCGAAGAACACCACCGACGCGCCGCGCAACACGCCCGACCAACCAAACTTGCCCCATTCGCCCGTGTTCTCGGGGATGAACGGATGCCAGTTGGCGCTGTTCACGTGCACAAATCCAAAACCGATCACGAGCAGTACGATCACCATCTTGATGGCGACGATGAAGTTGTTGAGCGTCGCCGATTCCTGCACACCGCGAACGAGCATCATCGTCAGCAGGCCAATCAGCACCACGGCCGGCAAGTTGATCACACCGTCGACCACCGTGCCGCCGCCCGCCGTGCACGCCGCGCGATCAGCGAACACTCTCGCTGCATGCGTGACGGCATCCATCATAGTGGTGCCGGTGGCGGTATCCGCACAGGTGAACGCGCGCACCAGCGTGTGCGTCCCTTCGACTGCGAACGGGGCCGACGCGTACGCGGCCGGAATGTGCAGCCCAAGCTCGCTCAAGAACGCGCTGAAATACCCCGACCAACCCACCGCTACCGTGCCGGCAGCGAACAGATACTCAAGCACCAGGTTCCAGCCGATAAACCACGCGACAAACTCACCCATGGTCGCGTAGCCGTACGTATACGCAGACCCGGCAATCGGAATCATCGACGAGAATTCGGCGTAGCACAGACCGGCAAACAAGCAGCCCAATCCGGCAAGCATGAAGGACACCGTGACACCGGGGCCGGCGAAGTTCGCGGCAGCCGTACCGGTCAACACGAAAATGCCAGCGCCAATGATCGCGCCGATACCCAGCAGCGTCAGGTTGAGCGCGCCGAGCGTTCGCTTGAGGCCGCCTTCGGCGCCATCTGCTTCGGCCGACAGCGCGGTGATGCTCTTCTTGGACCAGAGTCCCATGTGCGTACCTGGGGGAAGGGAGATAAGCGGGAAACAACGGCTCGGGTCGACTTAGGACCGCCGGACCGAGCGACACTACACATTCGTGATCGGGCATTGTGGCGCTCAGCCAGCGACATGTCAACCGATCCAACCATCCTCGGACAAAACGGCGTCGATTTGTCCGAGGCTGGACTGCCACGTGCACTATAGCAGTGAGCTATAGCGAGTAGTTGGGCGCTTCGCGTGTAATGGTGACGTCGTGTGGATGCGACTCCCGAAGCCCGGCGGTCGTGATGCGCACGAATTCCGACTCTGTCCGCAACAGGTCAATTGAGCCGCACCCTACGTAACCCATGCCGCTGCGCAAACCACCGATCATCTGAAAAAGCACATCACCAACCGGTCCCTTGTATGGCACGCGTCCTTCAATGCCCTCTGGGACAAGTTTCTTGGGCGACATCTCGCCGTCCTGGAAATAGCGGTCGGCGCTGCCGTCCTGCATCGCCGACAGCGAACCCATGCCGCGAATCATTTTAAAGCGGCGTCCTTCTAATAGAAACGACTCGCCGGGGCTTTCTTCTGTGCCCGCCAACATCGAGCCCATCATCACGCTCGATGCACCAGCGGCGAGCGCCTTCACGATATCGCCCGAATACTTCACGCCGCCGTCGGCAATAACAGGGACGTCCCCTGCCCCTTCAACTGCATCCATCACCGCGGTGAGTTGCGGCACACCAACGCCGGTGACAACGCGCGTCGTGCAAATCGATCCCGGCCCCACGCCAACTTTCACGGCATCAACACCACGTTCAACGAGCGCAGCAGCGCCCGCACGCGTCGCAACATTACCCGCAACCAATTGCACTTGTGGAAACGCGTCACGCACACGCGCTGTTGCATGCAACACACCATCGCTATGTCCGTGCGCGGTATCAATCACGATCACGTCGACGCCTGCCTGTATCAGCGCGCGCGCGCGATCGAGATAGTCTCCACCAGCGCCAATCGCTGCCGCCACGCGCAATCGTCCGTGCTGATCTTTGTTCGCGTCGGGATACTGCCGGCGTTTGTGAATGTCTTTGACGGTGATCAGTCCCTGCAGAATTCCTTTGTCGTCGACAACGGGCAGCTTTTCAATGCGATGCTTGCCCAAAATGCGCTCGGCTTCATCCAGCGTCGTTCCCATTGGCGCCGTGACCAAATCGTCTGACGTCATGACATCGCGCAACGGCCTGTCCAAATCACGCTCAAACTGCAAGTCACGATTGGTGAGGATGCCCACCAAATGTCCGTCGCTATTCACAATCGGTACGCCAGAAATCTTAAAGCGCATCATCAGTGCGACTGCTTCGCGCAGTGACGCTGTTGGCGACAGCGTGATCGGATTCATGATCATCCCGCTTTCTGATCGCTTCACGCGATCGACTTCGGCGGCCTGACGATCGATCGACATGTTTTTGTGCAGCACACCAATCGCACCGTAGCGCGCCATCGCGATGGCCATTTCGCTTTCGGTTACGGTGTCCATCGCCGACGACACCAGCGGCACATTGAGTCCAATGCCGCGCGTGAATCGCGAGATCAGATTGACTTCGCGCGGATGCACCGTGGAGTGACGCGGTGCGAGCAACACGTCGTCAAAGGTGAGCGCGTGCTCTTCGCGAACTCGCATGCTCTGCGCCGACTGTGCGGCGGATGAACCACGGATATGCGAAAGCCCGCTGCCGGATGCTGCTCCGTTGGCGGGCTTGGGCGTCGATTGAGTCGTTGAGGGTGCCATCTTGGAATATAGACGGTCGCAATACAACAGACCAGACCGTCACACGCGCTGTTTTTTGCGCCCCATCATCGCCGTGAGTTTGCGTTTGATGCTGCGCGGGAGGAAAAAGCCCGCCGCGCTAATAATTGCCGAAAAATTGATGTCCGACAGGTCGTGCGGGTCGCCCTGCCAGTGATCCTTGAGCACGCGCCAGCCCGTGTTATCGACCAACCGGCGAAGCGCGAGCATCAGCAAAAAGATGTCGTCGACTTCACCTAAAAACGGAATGAAATCAGGGATGAAGTCGATGGGAGATATGATGTACGCAGCCGCCCCGACCACAAACAACTTATCCATCCGCGACACGCGACTGTCTGTCATCAGACCAAACAACAGCTTCACATACGACGGAATCAGCCGGATCGCGTGCATCACCGCGCGCTTGGCACCGCTGCGTGGACGCCGAGCCGAGCGACGAGCGCGTTCGTCGTCGATGTAGCGATCGTCTACGTACATGTCGCTTTCGCTCCCGTCCGTTGCCGCCATCTCGTCAAGATCAACGCGATCGCGGACGGTGTGCTCATGGAGTGTGCGGTCGCGTCGGCGAAATGGCATCGGCAGGTGCAGGAGTAGAAGGCGGGGATTGTACAACGGGTGGTGCGGGTGGTGTGGGCGTCGGCGCGCCGACTTGATCGACGGCTGAACGCGCGGCGGTCACGACGCCGCCTGCCACGGACATCGATTTTTCGGCGACCCCGTTGAGTACCCCGACGGCTTTGTTGAGGAACCCCATAGTTTCGCTCACTGTGCTAATGGCTACACCGCCAGCCCGCAATTTATCCTCGACGCCTTCGGCAAACCGCTGCAGCATGTTGGTCGACGCAGCTGGTTTTTCGGCGTACCGCGACTCCAAAAACTCGACGTAGTCGAGCACCTGATACAGGCGCTCGTCGCCGAGTGCATCGAGTTTGCGGTTAATGCGATCGCGGACGTACGGGTTCACGGGTCCTCCCAGGGTTCACGCCAAGTCGGCGCTGACATCCCATACGACGGGCCCGGTGCGGCTGTGTCAGCGAGGCCGACTCAGCCAGGCTGAATCAGCCGCGCCACCGCTTTCGTTCACCGCGCGCGTCGATGTGACAATATGGCGTCGCGAAGCGCCGACTGCTGTAGACACCCAGCCCGCCCGCCATTTCGGGGTGCATACGCTCGACCCAATCGACGGCCGTTTCGACGCGATAGGCATCAAACAGCGTCAGCTTGCCGTCGCCGTCGGCGTCGATGGCCACGTCGGCGGCGTCGCCGTACAGGTGGCGCGAGTCGCGCGCCGATCCTTCGACCGTGGAGTTGTGCAGCGGCGTGCGAAATCCGCTGTGTACTTGCAGCGCAAAGTCGATGTGCTCTTCCCCGCGACGCCGGGCCAACTCTTCCATCACGAGTTCGACTTTATCCAGTACGCGTGGATCGATGGCGACGTACCGTGGCCACATCGTTTGCGAATCGTGCGTGAGGAAGTCGCGCATTTTCAGATGGCGCGTGAGCGGCAAATCCATCTGGTCTTCGTGCACTTCGGCAAAACCGGCGGGTTTTTCGCCTTGCTCGTCGTGCGACCACTCGGCCGGATAGCGCCCGATTTGATAGCCGTTGAGCGAGCGACCCAACTTGAGCTCGAACGGCACCAACACGGCAAGCTTTGGCTCGCTCAGGCGCTGCGAGATACCGCTGCGCGTCACCACCAATTCGTAAAATCCAACTTCAAGCGGTGCAAACAGCGTGTCGCCGATAAGCGGACGCGCGACATCGGCCGTTTTATCTGAGCCTACGCGCAACCACTTGTACGAAAACCCGTCGGTGGATCCCTTTACTTTGAGCGGAAATGCAATGCGTTCGCCTGCACGCACAAATTGCATTTTGACTTCGCCGCTCACGCCACGCGTTGCGGCACCGGCTTCAACAACGGGGACGGCGCTCGCTGCGCTCTCGGCCGACGAATCGGCTTTGAGATCGGCGGGCGGTTGATAAATGATGAGCGCGATGATTGCCGTTACGCCGCTCACGACCAGTGCTGTACGACGAATCACATCAGCCCCCAGCGCGCACGGGTGCCGCGCACATCGACGTGTACGAAGGGACCGTGCGCACGAGTCGCTGCGTAGACACCAACGCCACCGATTAACTCGGGGTGCGCTTGCTCAACACGATCTGCAGCGAGTGCAATGACACGCGCATCGCGCGTTGTGATTTTGCCGTCGCCGTCCAAATCGGTCATCCAATCGCGTGCGCCGTTTACCATGTAGATGTCTGCCGCGTCGCCATACTGATGGCGACTGTCTTCGACGCGTCCGCCCGCGCCAACGCCCTTCGCGTTGTACTGCGGCGTGCGAAACCCAGACATGATGCGCAAGGTGCCGCTGCTTACGCCCATCGCACGCAATTCGCCTAAAATGAGCTCAAGCTTGTCGACGAGCGGTTCGCGCAACACGAGATACTTGGGCCACACGCTGCCTTGATCGTGCGTGATGAAATCGCGCAAACGAAAATGATCGGACACGCGCGTGTCTTGATTACGCGCGGTGATTTCGACAAAACCTTCGGGGTTTGCATAAGCGGGGCTACGAACCGCGCGCTGCTCGCCCGGAAAAAACCCAATGCGATAGCTGCCAATCATGCCGCGAATTTTGTCGGTGAACGGACGCAGCGTGATGAACGCGAGCGGACCGTCGATAGGCAATGTCGGCAACTTGGCGAGGCGATCGCGACTCACAAAGCGTGCGCGCAATTTTTTGCTTTCACCGCGCAGCGAATCAAGAAAGGCTGCGAGCGGCAGACCGCCACTATCAGGCGCTGTCGCGCTGGCGGC
>JANXUN010000398.1 GCA_025356185.1 Gemmatimonadaceae bacterium | reverse complement strand
CGGCCGCGTGGGCTATTGATGCCTTAATTGCCGGCGGCGTGCGCGCCATCGAAATCACGATGACGACACCCGGCGCGCTCGAGCTCATTGAACAATGCGTGGCCGCGAATCACGCCGACGTGCTCGTTGGAGTCGGCTCGGTAACCGATGCGAGCACCGCGCGCGCGGCAATCGGTGCGGGGGCTCGATTTGTTGTGAGCCCGGTCTGTGCAATGGATGTGCTACACGAAGCACATCAACACGGCGTGCCCACCATGTTAGGCGCGTTCACGCCGACGGAAGCGCTCGCGGTACACGCAGCGGGATCCGATTTTGTCAAAGTGTTTCCTGCCGAGGTTCTGAGCACGGCCTTCATTAAAGGGGTCTTAGCACCAATGCCGTATCTCAAGTTGGTGCCAACGGGGGGCGTGACATTGGCCAACATCGGTGAGTGGTTTCGTGCCGGCGTGGTCGCGGTTGGAGTCGGTAGCGCGCTGATGGATGCGACGCTGATCGCGCAGCGTGATCTCGGAGCGATGACATCACGCGCTCGCGATTTCATGCGGGCGATGCACGATGCGCGCAGTGCGCTGCGCATGCCTCGCACCGGAGCGTTGTGACCATGCGCATCGTATCGTTTGGCGAGATCATGCTGCGGCTGTCGCCGCCAAGTGTCGAACGGCTATTTCAGTCACCACAGCTGCGCACGTACTTTGGCGGCGCTGAAGCCAATGTCGCCGCAAGTCTCGCGCGGCTGGGTGCGGAGAGCCGCTACGTAACGCGCGTGCCCGACAATCCGATCGGTGATGCAGCACTCGCCGAGTTACGCAGCTGCGGCGTCGATGTGTCGCATGTGCTGAAAGGAGGATCGCGGCTCGGGTTGTACTATGTGGAGTACGGCAGCGATGTGCGCGCCATGCGCGTGGTGTACGACCGCGCGGGTTCGGCGTTTGGCGAGATCGATGCGGCCGCGGTTGCGTGGGACACTGTGTTGCACGGCGCATCGTGGCTGCATGTGTCGGGCATTACACCGGCCCTAGGAGCGGGAGCTGCAGCGTCGGCACTTTCGGCCGTGCAGCGCGCCCGCGCGCTTGGTGTGAAGGTGAGCTTTGATCTCAACTATCGGGTGCAGCTGTGGCACAGTCGCGACCCAAAGACGATGATCACTCCGTTCGCGAAGCTCGCTGATCTACTCATTGGCAACGCAGGGGCCATCACCGCGATGCTCGGAATCGGGTCGGCCGATGCGCGTCCCATCGACGACGACGTTGCGCAAGAAATGGCGCACGCGGTGCACGCGCAAATGGGATGCGCGCGCGTTGTCGTCACGCGTCGAGATTCTCGATCGGCTAGCACGCACGGCTGGCAAGCGTCGCTGCTGAACGGCAACACCGGTGCGTATCACCAGTCGCGTCACTATCAGGTGCACGTCACGGATCGTGTCGGCGGTGGAGATGCCGCAGCTGCAGGCCTGCTGTTCGCGCTTGCGAGTGGACGCGGTGATCAGGATGCGTTGGAGTTCGGTGTCGCCGCGGGCGCGATTAAGCTCACGATTCCCGGAGATTTCAATCGCGCCACAGAAGCCGAGATCGAAAAACTCGTGCAGGAGCAGCGATGAATCTTGAACGCGTTGGACGCTATCGCTGGACGATTTGTGCGTTGCTGTTTTTTGCGACGACGATCAACTACATCGATCGTCAGGTGCTGGGACTGCTCGCCCCGACGCTGCAAAAAGAAATCGGTTGGACGGAGAGTCAGTACGGCGCAATTGTCTCGTGGTTTACTGCGGCGTACGCGCTTGGCTTCTTAGGCGTCGGGCGATTGATGGATCGCTTTGGCACACGCAAAGGCATGGCGTGGTCGATTGTGACGTGGAGCGTCGCCGGCATGTCGCATGCGCTCGCGTCGACCGTGGGCGGATTCAGCGCGGCGCGTTTTGCGCTGGGATTGGGTGAGTCAGGAAACTTTCCCGGCGCCATCGCAACCGTTGCTGAATGGTTCCCGGCTCGGGAACGCGCACTTGCCACCGGCATCTTTAACGCCGGCTCGAACGTGGGTGCTATTCTCGTACCGATTTTCGTACCCGGAATCGTGCTGCGTTGGGGATGGCATACGGCGTTCATTATCACCGGTGCGCTCGGTCTCCTCTGGGTAGTCGCGTGGCTCGTCCTGTATCAGCGTCCCGCGGTGCATCCCAAGGTGAGCGCGGCTGAGTTGGCGCACATTCAGAGTGATCCGGTGGAGAGCACGGCGCCGATTCCGTGGCGCGAACTGCTGCGTCATCGGCAGACGTGGGCGTTTGCCGCCGCGAAATTTTTGACCGATCCGATTTGGTGGTTCTATCTGTACTGGCTGCCAAAGTTTCTGGATGCCCGATACGGCATTCATTTGGATACCGTTGCGGCGCCGCTGATCGTGATCTACCTCGTCGCCGATGTCGGCTCGATTGGCGGTGGCTGGTTGTCGAGCTGGCTCATCGCGCGCGGCGCGACGGTAAATCGTGCGCGCAAAACCGCGCTGCTGATCGCGGCAGTCTGCATCGTGCCGACGATGTTCGCGCCCAACGCACCGTCGATGTGGGCGGCAGTCGCGCTGGTAAGCGTCGCGGCCGCATCGCATCAGTGGTGGTCGTGCAACGTGTTCACGCTGTCGAGTGATCTCTTTCCTCGTCGGGCGATTGGGTCCGTGGTTGGCATTGGCGGATTTTTTGGTGCGGTAGGCGGCGTGCTGTTTCAGCGCGGCACTGGTGCGCTATTGCAAGCCAACGGCGGCAACTATCAACCCGTGTTCATCGTGTGCGGCACGGTGTACCTGATTGCGCTGCTCGTGATTCACATGGTCCTTCCGCGCTTGACGCCCGCAACGCTGGAGACTGCGTGATGCATCGACTACGGCGCCTCGGTGTGGTGAGCGCACTCGCGGCGAGCGCACTAAGCCGCGCATTGGGAGCGCAATCAGCGGCACAGTTGTCGCTGCCGGGCGTTTCCCTCGAGCGCGACACGTCGCCGCGCATTAGCGACGCGAAGCTCGCGACGCTTCCTGCCGCGCAGCAAGCACAATGGCACGCATATCTCGCTCGTTCCAAGAAAAATCTCGCGCACGATCACGCCGTTGTTGACGCGGAGTTGAGAGCCGCGGGCGTCGCGAAGTGGAAACAGGCCACCTACGTCAAAGCATTTTCAGTTGAACCGCAGTGGAATGCGAAATGGTTTCGCGCGCCCGCAGCGATGCAATTGGCGCGCAACCTGATCACGTGGCAGACGCCGACAGGCGGTTGGTCCAAACACGTCGACATGGCCGCGCGCGGTCGCGTGCCGGGCGAAAGCTATTTCTCAGAGAACGACTCGTGGCAGTGGATCGGCACCTTCGACAACGACGCCACCACGACGCAGCTGTTTGTGCTTGGCCACGTGCAGATGGCGCAGCCGGACGCGCGTGTGCTCGAGTCATTCGCGAAGGGTTTGACGTATGTCTTCGATGCGCAGTACCCCAATGGGTGCTGGCCGCAAGTGTATCCGCTGCAAGGTGGCTATCACGACAACGCGACATACAACGATGACAACATGAGTGAGATTGGGGCGTTCCTCGTCGACGTCGCGAAAGGTGTCTATCCATTCGTTGCGCACGCGGAACGCGAGCGCGCGCACGACGCGGTGACACAGCTCGTGCGGTGCATCGTCGCGTCCCAAGTGGTGGTAAATGGGCAACGCACCGTGTGGGGACAACAACACGACGCCATCACGCTCGCACCAACCAGCGCGCGCAGCTACGAGCTCACGTCGCTTACCGGAAAAGAAAGTGCGCATCTCGTGGACTTCTTGATGACACTGCCCACCCCCGACGCGCATGTGGTTGCCGCCGTGCACTCGGCCATCGAATGGTTTCAGCACAACACCATTCACGGATTGCGTTACCGCGATTACGAACTCACGCGCGACGGCACCGCGGGCCCGTTGTGGGCGCGCATGGCGGAGATCGGCACCAATCGTCCGATGTTCTTCAATCGCGACGGTGTGACGCACTATGAGTGGAACGCGCTCACTGATCGCCGCACGGGCTACGCGTGGTACACCGACGCTCCGATTGCCACGCTTGCGCAGTTCGCGGTGTGGTCGCGCACACATCCGGCTCCCAAGGGGAAGAAGTCATGAATCGCACATCGCGCCGTGATTTTATGCGTACGATTGCCGTTGGCGCCGTCGCGGCAGGAATGCCGAGTCTGTTGCGTGGCGCGACGCGTGCAAGCGTGGCTGGTTGGATCCCGCCCGTGCGCGCAGATGGATGGGATGCCGTGCCCGAGATTCTCGCACGCATTACGCCGCCGGTGTTTCCGGATCGGGCGTTTGATGCGGGAAAATTTGGCGCCGTCGCTGACGGCATGAACGATTGCACCGAGGCGTTGCAGCGCGCGATTGATGCGTGCCACGACGCCGGCGGCGGCAAGGTCAACGTGCCGGGTGGACGCGTCGTTACTGGACCGCTGCGGTTGCGCGGCAACGTGAATCTGGTGGTGAAGAAGGGCTCGACATTGGTGTTCAACACCGATCCACGTCGATTCCCGATTGTCCTCACGCGCTTTGAAGGCGTCGAGGTAATGAGCTACA
>JANXUN010000385.1 GCA_025356185.1 Gemmatimonadaceae bacterium | reverse complement strand
AATCATGGTTGATGGTCGGCTGCTCAATCGTGGTGCGGCCTTCGAAGCAATGGAAGTGCAGCTGCGCAGTGCACGGCCAGAGTTGGAAAATCTGTTTACCGAACTGCGCCAGCGTCCCGGCGAAGATTTGGAAATTCGTCTGCGTTCGATGGAGCCGCGTGTCGCCGAGATGGCGCGGGCCATGGCGGCATCGTCTGCACCGGTCGGTTACTTGGGGCTGAATCTTTCGGGCTCGCAGATCCGCATCGTGACCGACACGGGAAGTTTTACGTCGCACTGCGACTATCCGATGATCGAAGCGGTCGATGTACCGTCTCCTGCGCGTACCGCGGGATTGAATGCTGGTGACACGCTCGTCGCATACAACGGTCGCGATGTCATGGCACAAGCGATCAACTATCCGAAGTTGTTGACGCCGGGAAGCGTCGTGCGCATCATGGTGCGTCGTGATGGGAAGAAGCGCGAAGTGCCGGTCACGGTGTCGGAACGTCCGCCGGAAATGGCGGATAAGAACGTCGTCTTCTATTCTCGCTCTGCGGTGCCGCGTGCTTCAACCGGCAGCGCCAGCGCTGGAGCAGGTGGCGCTGCGAGTGGTGGCGTGATTGCACGCGTGTCGCCATCGATGCCCGCGCAGCCGGCTGCGGGTTCGGTTCAGGGTTTCGCCATAAGTCCGGCGGGACCAGGTGGTGCGTTAACGTCGGTGACGACATTTGTGCACGGCGCAACGCTCAGCACGGTCGATGACGATTTTGCGCAAACGCTCGGTGTGGAGCCAGGCGTGCTGATCCTACGCGTTCAACCCGGATCGGCAGCGGCTGAATCGGGAATGCGCGGCGGAGAGATGATTCGCGCCGTGAATGGTTCGCCGGTGCGCGATCTGGTGTTGCTGCAACGTCTCTTGCGAACGACCGATTCGCACGTCGTCAAGTTGACCGTGTCGGGACGCGATACGCCTGCGCGAATCGTCACGCTCAAATTCTAGACAGTCGGGGGAAGGCTGTGTCGACCTTCTCCCGTCGTCATTCTTCGGTCTAGCGTAGCGATCCTGCTGGGACGCTGTACAGCAGTCGAATCGTCGCGCGGTCTTCATCCGTGAGGTCACGCACGCGAATACGTGCCGACATGATATTGTCGAGCGCGTGCGAGTGATCGAGTCCCAACAAATGCCCGACTTCATGTAACGCGATGGCGCGCATTTGCGGCGGCGTTACCGTGCCGCCGCCTGGATGCGCGAGCCCAATTTGAATGTCGCTCGACACGAGCCACCACGCGTTGTCGCGAGACCACACCGTCTTGCCGCTAATACCATTCGCGAATCGTTCCGTGAATCGCACGTGAATATCGGCCGACGCCGAATCGTGAATGAAATCGAAGTGCACGGGTACACCGGTCTCGACCCAGGTCGAAAACGCGTCCCGCACCGCTGGCACGAAATCGCTATTCCAGCCGGCGAGCGTGTTGCGCTCGTCAACCCACACGCGCAGCGGACGCATGAGCCGATCGGGCCATCGCACCACGGTCGAATCACGCGCGACAATCACGTCGCTGATGTAATTGTCGTTACTGCTTTGCATCAAGCGGCGTTTCATTTCGAATGCAGACATTAATGGCAACGCCGTGTAGAGGCTGGTTGTCACGTGCATTTCGGGTTCGGCGGTGCCGAATGATTCTGTCGTATCGAGCGCAGTTTGCGTCGCCGTGTTGGACACGCGTTCTGTCAATACGCGGTCTGCGATCGCACCCGCCGACTCTTGACGATGCATCGCACGACGCAGGCCGAGTGTCTGCCCGCCAATAAAGCACGCCAACCCCAAGACACAGGCACCCAAAGCCGATTCCACGTTCTTCATAGAGGAGCGACGAGCGTTGCTCCGCGAGCGTCACGCGCGCGGAGCGCGCCTGACGCTCGCGGAGACGGGAGAATGGTGACCGGAGACCGGAGACGAGCGGCGAGACGGGAGACGGGAGACGGGAGACGGGAGACGGGAGACGGGAGACCGAAGAATGGAGAGCGTCTTCCGTCTTCCATCTCTACTCTCCAGTCTTCCATCTGGCGGTTCGTCTCCGGTCTCCGGTCTCCCTTCTCCCGTCTCCCCTTGAACAGCGATGTAGTCGTCATCGGAGCAGGGCTCGCGGGGCTCGTCGCAACGGCCGAACTTGTGGACGCGGGACGACGAGTGATCGTGCTCGATCAAGAGCCCGCGCAGAATCTTGGCGGGCAGGCGTTTTGGTCGTTTGGTGGATTGTTCCTTGTCAATTCGCCCGAGCAACGTCGCATGCGCATCCGCGACAGTGTCGATCTCGCGATGCAAGATTGGGAGGGCACGGCCGCATTCGATCGCGACGACGATCACTGGCCGCGCAAATGGGCCGAGGCGTATGTGCATTTTGCAGCGGGCGAAAAACGCGCGTGGCTGCACGCGCAGGGGATGCGATGGTTTCCCGTCGTCGGTTGGGCGGAACGCGGCGGCTACGGTGCCATTGGTCATGGTAATTCCGTGCCGCGTTTTCACGTCACGTGGGGCACGGGGCCTGGCGTGCTTGCACCGTTTATTCGGCGCGTGCAAGCGGGCGTGGATCGCGGACTCGTGTCGATGCGCTTTCGTCATCGTGTGAATGCGCTATCGATGACGAATGGTGTTGTTGACGGCGTTGAAGGCGACGTGCTGGAGTCGAGCGATGTCGAGCGCAGCGCGATGAGCAGTCGCGTGGTGCAATCGCAGTTCACGTTGCGCTCGCAGGTCGTGCTTGTAACATCGGGCGGTATCGGCGGCAATCACGACATGGTACGCGCGCAGTGGCCGTCGCGATTGGGAACGGCGCCACAAAAAATGATAGCCGGCGTTCCCGACTTTGTTGACGGACGCATGCTCGGCATCACCGAGCGCGTTGGTGGTCGACTCATTAACGGCGATCGCATGTGGCATTACGTCGAAGGCATCGAGAACTATGCGCCGGTGTGGAGTCGTCACGGCATTCGCATTTTGCCGGGACCATCCTCGATGTGGTTTGATGCGATGGGTCGTCGATTACCCGTACCGCTGTTTCCAGGGTTCGATACGCTTGGTACGCTCGCGCATTTGCGCGGCACGGGGCACGATCACAGTTGGTTTGTCTTATCGAAAAAGATTATTGCGAAAGAGTTTGCGTTATCGGGATCTGAGCAAAATCCTGATCTGACGGGCAAGAGTGTGCGCGGAGTCTTGTCGCGTGCGAATGGGAAAGTGCCCGCGCCTGTGCAGCGTTTTCTTGATCAAGGTACAGACTTTGTGCAGGCGAACGACGTACCGACATTGGTGGCGCGCATGAACGCGCTCACGCCGTCGCCGTTACTCGATGCTGCACACATTGAACGCGAGATTTGTGCGCGCGATCGCGAGATCGACAACCCGTTCACAAAAGACATGCAGATCACGGCAATGCGTGGCGCGCGCAATTATCTCGGCGACAAACTCATTCGCGTCGCACCGTTGCATCGATTGCTGGATCCGGCGGCGGGGCCGTTGATTGCGGTGCGGTTACATGTGCTTACGCGCAAATCGTTAGGCGGACTGGAGACGGACCTCCACGGACGGGTGCTGCGCGCCGACGGCACTCCGTTGCCGGGAGTGTACGCGGCAGGCGAAGCCGCGGGGTTTGGCGGCGGCGGCGTTCATGGGTATCGGTCGTTGGAGGGGACTTTCCTCGGCGGCTGCATCTTTTCCGGAAGAACTGCGGGGAGAACTGCAGGGTCAACGGCGGGTTGAACGGCGGTAAACCCGCCGTGTCCCCGCGGTTCGCTAGTGCTTGACCGATACGGTGGCGCGCGTCACCCTTGCACCATGCTGAATGCCCCCTCGTGGTAAAAGACTTTTCGTTTGAGACAACGCCTCGCATCGTCTGCGAAGACGGCGTCTCGTCGCGATTGGGCGCATTCGCACGCGACCGTGGCATGCGGCATGCGTTGGTGGTCACCGATGGCGCGCTGTATCAAAGCGGCGTGCTTGACGATGCGCTCGCCAGTTTGGGCGCGCACAACGTCGCACTGAGCGTGTTTGATGGTGTCGTGCCCGAGCCGCCTGAAAAGGCGATTCATGCCGCCCTCGATCACGCGCGTCGTGAGAACATCGACGGCATCATTGGATTAGGCGGCGGCAGTTCGCTCGATACCGCAAAACTCGTCGCGCTGCTTGCTCGCACGCCGCAGCCGTTCGTCGACATCTACGGCGTCGATCGCGCGGTCGGTCCGCGCTGGCCGCTCATCCAAGTGCCGACGACCGCGGGCACCGGTTCTGAAGTGACGCCGATTGCAATCGTCACGACTGGGACACACGAAAAGATCGGTGTGGTCTCGCGCCTGCTCTTTCCCGACGTCGCGCTGCTCGACGCCACGCTCACGCTTGGACTTCCCTCGCGCGTGACCGCGATGACCGGCATTGATGCGATGGTGCACGCGATCGAAGCGTACACATCGCGTCACAAAAAGAATTTACTGTCGGACAGCCTCGCGATTCGCGCCCTGATTCTGCTGTCAGAAAATCTGCGCTACGTCTTGGAAGATGGCTCCGATCTGTCCGCACGTCGGGCGATGCTGCAAGGCTCACTACTCGCAGGGATGGCGTTTGCGAACGCGCCGGTGGCCGCCGTGCATGCGCTCGCGTACCCGTTGGGTGGTCACTATCATGTGCCGCATGGACTGAGCAATGCACTCGTGCTGATGCCCGTGTTGCGCTTCAATTTACCGGCGGCGAATGCACAGTACGCTGAGCTGTCGCGCGCGTTGCGTCGTGACGCAGTGCCGGCGTGCGCTGAAGCGAGCGGCGAGGGATTTGTTCTTGCGATGCAATCGCTGGTTGAAGATCTTGGTTTGGAGCAGACATTGCGCGCAGTCAACGTCGCATACGACGACTTACCGATGCTCGCCACCGACGCGATGAAAGTCGAACGACTGCTGGTAAACAATCCGCGGGACGTGACGTACGACGACGCGTTGGCACTCTATCGAGAGGCGTTTTGATGCGACGAGAGAGACAATGAATGATTCGCCCGAAACGCGCGCGAACTATCGGCAGTTTTGCGCAATCAGCACGCGGTGGATGGACAACGACGTGTACGGTCACGTGAACAACGTCGTGTACTACAGTTTCTTTGACACTGCCGTGAACCAGTGGTTGATCGAACGCGGCGTGCTTGACGTGGCGAACAGTGCGTCGATTGGGCTCGTCGTTGAGACGCAGTGTCGATACATCGCGCCGATCACGTTCCCGGATCGCGTGACCGCGGGGATTCGCGCGGCGCACATCGGGCGGAGTAGCGTGCGCTACGAGATTGGGCTATTTCGCAATGACGAGGACGCGGTCGTGGCGAGCGGACATTTTGTTCACGTGTACGTAGATCGCCAGACCCGACACACGACGCCGATACCTGAAGACGTGCGTACGGCGCTACGCGATATCGCATCGCAGCGCTGACAGACCATTTTCATTCCCCCATGTGACTAACTCCCGTTTGCGGCTCACCGCCGCTTTAGCCGACCGATACCGCGTAGACGGCGAATTGGGCGCCGGTGGCATGGCAACGGTGTATCGCGCGCACGATCTCCGACACGCGCGTGATGTTGCCATTAAGGTGCTTCACCCGGATCTGGGCGCGGCCTTGGGTGGCGAACGTTTTCTCGCCGAGATCCGCACGACCGCGCGACTGCAGCATCCGCACATTTTGCCGCTGCTCGACAGCGGTGCCACCGCGGATGGTCTGCTGTACTACGTGATGCCCCTCGTCACCGGCGAGACGCTGCGTGCACAGCTGGAGCGCGAGCGGCAACTGCCGGTGAGCGACGCCGTACGGCTCGCGCGTGAAGTCGCGAGCGCGCTTGAGCACGCGCACAAACAGGGGATCATCCATCGCGACATCAAGCCAGAGAACATCCTGCTGCAGGACGGGAAGGCCCTGGTTGCCGACTTCGGCATCGCACTCGCAGTGCAGCAGGCCGCTGGTCAGCGGCTCACGCAAACCGGGCTATCGCTGGGCACGCCGCAGTACATGAGCCCAGAGCAGGCAATGGGTGAGCGCGTGCTCGATGCGCGAAGTGATCTGTACTCACTCGCTGCGGTACTCTACGAGTGTCTTGCGGGCGAGGCTCCATTTACTGGACCGAGTGTTCAAGCGATTGTGGCGCGTCTTCTCAGCGAAGCGCCGCGCAGTCTCGTGCTCCAGCGGCCCGCGGTCGGTGATGCCCTCGATAGCGTTGTTCGCAAGGCACTCGAAAAGCTCCCTGCCGATCGCTTCACGTCTGTCGCTGCATTTGCCGCCGCGCTCGACGAACGCGAGATCGATCTCACGCGCGGTACACGCGCAACCGCTACTCAGGCGCGTCGACCAGCGCGCCGAGTCAGCTTGGTACTGCTCGCAGTCGCATTGATCACCACAGCGTTCGCAGCGTGGAGTCTCACTCGTAGCGCAACCCCTCCCGATGTCGTCCGCTATCGTCTCGTCGCCGACTCCGTTTCCGCCGAACGGACATGGACAGGAGATGTCAACATCTCTCCAGATGGCTCACTGATCATGCGCCGCGGCGGCCCCGGCGAGCGCGTTCTGGTGAGACGGCGCGACGCACTGAATTTTTCCGTGCTTGAGGCAACCGAAGGAGCTATGGGCGTCGCGTTCTCGCCTGATGGTTCGAAAATTGTGTTTTACCAAGACGGACGACTGGTAACCATGCCCGCACTTGGTGGACCCCTTTCAGTCATTGTCGACACGATGACATCACCAGACGCAGCGTCGTGGAGTATAGACGACCGCATCTATCGCGAATCTGGCAAGGACGCGATCACCATCGTGAGATGTCCTGCCACGAATTGTCGCACGCCCGAGCCGTTCACAACGCTTGATACGTCCAAGGGCGAGACGGCGCACATGCTTCCCGATGTGCTTCCCGACGGGCGCGCCGTGCTGTTCCAAGTCGAGTTCCAAAACGGCGCTCGTCGAATCGCACTGCAGACCGCGGACGCCCGCACGCACACCATTATTACCGACGGAGTGCGCGCGCGTTTTGTCAGTCCGAATCATTTGTTGTATTCCACCACAGACGGCAAGCTGTGGGTGGCTCCCTTTGATATCAAAGGCGCTCGACTCACAGGTGAACCCCGGCTTGTGGCCGAGAATCTTCCGCAAAGCATCGTCGGACCCGTGGACTTTGGAGTTTCCGCTACGGGCACGCTGGTGTACGGCGAGGAGCGAGGCGCTGGTGAGCGCGAACTCGTTTGGATGACGCACGATGGCCGACAATCGCTCTACGACTCCACGTGGCGCGCAGCGTTCAGTACGCCGGTGCTATCGCATGACGGCCGCGCGCTTGCGGTCGCGATTCGTGACGGAACCCGTAACAGCATCTGGATTCGCGGTGAGCGTGGACAACCTGTTCGGCTCACGAGCGAAAGAAACGCGAGCGAGCCCGCGTGGAGTCCCGACGGAAAGGTCGTCACCTTCCTTGCGGCAGGCGATCGAAGTAACACTGGCAACGTGTGGCGGCAGCCAGTCGATGGTCACGACGTCGCGAGACTTATGGTGCGCAGCGATCGCGCACTTTCCGAGCAGGTTTGGCTTCCAGATGGATCGGGGCTGCTTGTGCGCACAACCACAACCACTGCTGGTGCTGGTGACCTGCTCATCACCACCACGCCTTCAGATAGCGTGGCGGTGCCGTTTCTTGCCACACCGAAGTCAGAATATTCCGCCGCTGTCTCTCCCGACGGACGATGGGTCGCGTACGCGTCGAATAGCTCGGGACGCTTTGAGGTGTACGCGGTGCCGCGCGACGCACCACAATCCGCGCCAGTCCTCGTCTCGAACGGTGGGGGCAGCTCACCACGATGGGCGCCCGACGGTCGCGCGATTTACTACCTGAACATGACGCCTCAGCTCATGGAGGCACGTGTCGTTACCTCACCGTCATTGCGGGTAGAGGGAACCCGGGCACTTTTCGACGCCCGCCCGTTTGTCCAAACATCTCTGTCGCGCCGTAATTACGACGTCGCTCCCGACGGGCGCTTTCTCTTTGTCAGACGGGCAAGCAGTTCCTCAGCGGGAAGCGTCGTCGTAGTTGAGCACTGGACGCAAGAGCTTCTGCGCGCACCCAACCACTAACGGTATTACAACAAGATCACGTTACGTGATGACGGTTGGGGCGGTGCGGCCGGTGAGCGCGATAAGATCGCTCACGGAGAGCGCCGCTACGATCAAATCGTGGAGCGCGTCGGCGACCGGCATGTCGAGCCGAGCGTGATCGGTTTCGCGCGATTCGATGTACACACGAATGGTCGCGCCCTCCGTTCCCGTTCCGGACAATCGAAATACGATGCGCGCACCGTCCGCGAATAAAATGCGCAACCCTTGATGCGCACTGGTGCTGCCGTCGATGGGGTCATGATACGAAAAGTCGTCGGCAGCTGCGACCGCGCGACCTGCGAGCGTTTCACCTGGAAGCGTTGATAGCTGCGACGTCACACGCGCCATCACTTTTTGTGCAGCGTCGGTCGGAACGGCTTCATAGTCGTACCGCGTGTAGTAATTGCGTCCGAACTTCGCCCAATGTTCTCTCACGATTTCTTCGACACTCTGTTTGCGCGCGGCGACAATGTTGAGCCAAAAGAGCACGGCCCAGACGCCGTCTTTCTCTCGCACGTGATTGGAGCCGGTACCAAAACTTTCTTCACCGCACAGCGTGATTTTGTTGGCGTCGAGCAAGTTGCCAAAAAACTTCCACCCCGTTGGCGTTTCGTAGCACTCAATGCCGAGCGACTCGGCGACCGCATCAACGGCGCGACTTGTCGGCATCGAGCGCGCGACACCCGCAAGTCCCTTTGCATAACCGGGCACCAGTGTCGCGTTCGCAGCGAGCAGCGCGAGACTGTCTGATGGTGTGACAAAAAAGCGTTTGCCCAAAATCATATTGCGATCGCCATCGCCGTCCGACGCCGCACCAAAATCTGGTGCATGGTCGTCAAACAGCTCCTCGACCAAGTCGTGCGCGTACGTGAGATTGGGGTCGGGGTGGCCGCCGCCAAAGTCGGTAAGCGGTACGCCGTTAATTACCGTGCCTTTCGCCGCACCTAGGCGATGCTCGAGAATCTCGATTGCATACGGACCCGTGATCGCGTGCATCGCATCAAAGCGCATGCGGAAGCCCGTCGCGAACAGTGCACGAATCGCATCGAAATCAAAGAGCGATTCCATGAGCGTCGCGTACTCAGTGACAGGATCCACGACGTCAATCCGTACACCATCCACGACCTGCGTGCCAATCGTGTCCAAATCAATTGGCGGTAATTCGGCGATACGGTAACTCGTGAGCGCCGCCGCGCGCGCCGCCGCGGCGTTGGTAAACGACTCGGGCGCTGGACCACCGTTCGCGGCGTTGTACTTGATGCCGAAATCGGCATCGGGACCGCCAGGGTTGTGACTGGCCGATAAAATGACTCCGCCATTTGCACCGGAGCGAATCAGATGCGACGCGGCGGGCGTTGACAACAAACCGCCTCGACCAATCACGATGTGTGTGATGTCGTTCGCGGCAGCAATGCGCACGATGCGATCGATCGCTTCTCGATTGAAGTAGCGACCGTCGCCGCCGATCACGAGCGTGTCGTGCGCTGTTAACTCAGCAACATCGAGCAACGCCTGCACAAAATTCTCGAGATAGTGCGGCTGCATGAACACCGACGTCTTCTTGCGCAAACCAGACGTCCCCGGCCGCTGATCAGCGAACGGGGACGTTGGCACGGTGACAATCTTCACGCGTGAACTCCTACAAACATGTGTGAAACGTTGCGAGAAACTTTACGCCCACTTGAGATCAACTTTTGTAAGCGGAATGACGCGATGACGTTTGCCGGTTGCGGCATAAATCGCGTTCACCAACGCCGGTACAACCGGTGGCAACGCTGGCTCACCAATACCGGTCGGTGCAAACGCGGTCTTGCGCCAGTGTACTTCGATCGGCGCCGACTGCTTCATGCGCAGCAACGGATACGTATTGAAATTCGCCTGCTCGGCGCGGCCGTTTGTGAAGGTAATTTCCTGACCGAACGCCTGACTTAGGCCATCCATCGCGGCGCCTTGCACTTGCTGTTCGGCATGATTGGGATTGATGATGTCGCTGCCGACATCGCCAACGGCCCAGATCTTATCGACGGTAATCGCGCCCGCCTTCGTGACGGTGACTTGCACGACCTCGGCAAAGTAGCCGCGGTGGCTGTAGTAAAACGCCGTGCCCATGCCGGTGCCTTTCGGCAATGTCGTTTTGCCCCAGCCCGATACATCGCGCAGCTGCTCCAACACACCGCGCATGCGTTGCGCGTCAAATCCTGGCTGCTGTGGACGCGCGGGCGCACCCGCGGCCGGGGCGGCTGGCGGCGCCGCCGGAATTTCGCTGTTGAGCAAATCGATACGGAACTGCAGCGGATCTTTATTTGCCGCAACGGCGAGTTCGTCAATAAATCCCTGAAACGCGAACGAGAGTGCATTGCTGCGAGGTGCGCGCAACGCACCCGTTGGCACTCCAAGCGGCATCACCGATGCATCG
>JANXUN010000338.1 GCA_025356185.1 Gemmatimonadaceae bacterium | reverse complement strand
CTCGGTGAGCAAAGCCGTGATCACCGTGCCTGCATACTTCAACGACGCGCAACGCCAGGCAACAAAAGATGCCGGCAAAATCGCGGGCCTCGACGTACTGCGCATCATCAACGAGCCCACCGCGGCTGCACTCGCATACGGTCTCGATAAAAACAAAAAGAAAGACGAGAAGGTCGCAGTATTCGATTTGGGCGGCGGCACCTATGACATCTCCGTGCTCGAGCTGTACGACGTCGATGGCACGCGCCAGTTCGAAGTAAAGTCCACTAATGGCGATACGCACTTGGGCGGCGATGACTTTGATCAGCGCGTGATGGATTGGCTGGTCGCGGAATTTAAACGCGATCAGGCGATCGACTTGTCGAAGGATCCGATGGCGATTCAGCGTCTCAAAGAGGCCGCGGAAAAAGCAAAGATGGAATTGTCGAGCGCGAATAGCACCGACATCAACTTGCCGTTTATCACCGCCGATCAGTCGGGACCCAAGCATCTGAATTACTCGCTCACGCGAGCAAAGTTTGAGCAGCTTGTCGATGATCTCATTCAGCGCACGCTCGAGCCGATGAAGCAAGCGTTGAAAGACGCCGGCATGCAGCCAAACGAGGTCGACGAAATCATTCTCGTTGGCGGATCAACGCGCATTCCGAAAATTCAGCAGGTCGTCAAAGACTTCTTTGGTAAAGAGCCCAACAAGGGCGTCAATCCTGACGAAGTCGTTGCTGTTGGTGCAGCGATTCAAGGCGCGGTGCTCACCGGCGAACAGAAAGACGTGCTACTGCTCGACGTCACGCCGTTGTCACTTGGTATTGAGACGCTTGGTGGGGTGATGACTGTGCTCATTCCCCGCAACACCACGATTCCGACCAAGAAAGCGGAAACGTTTTCCACCGCCGACGACAATCAGACCACGGTCGAGATTCACGTGCTGCAGGGCGAGCGCGATCTCGCCGTGTATAATCGCACCATCGGCAAATTCCAGCTGACCGGAATTCCGCCCGCTGCGCGCGGCTTGCCGCAAGTCGAGGTCACCTTCGATATCGACGCGAACGGCATTCTGCACGTGACGGCGCGCGATAAAGCGTCGGGCAAAGAACAGAAGATTCGCATTGAAGCGTCCAGCGGCTTGTCGGATGCCGACATCGACAAGATGGTCAAGGACGCCGAGAAGAATTCGGCCGAAGACAAGAAGCGTCGCGAAGAAATCGAGATTCGCAATCGTCTCGACTCGCAGACGTACGAAGTCGAAAAGAACGTCAAGGAGTGGGGCGAAAAAGTTGCCGCGCCGCTCAAAGAGCGTATCGATGCATCGATCGAGCGTTCACGCAAAGCACTGCGCGGCGATGACATGAACGAAATTCGCGCGGCGCAAGAAGAACTCAGCAAAGCGTACAGCGAAGCGGGGCAAGCGTTTTATCAGCAGTCCGCCGCGGACGGTGCGAGTGCCGAAGGGGCTCCAGCTGCTGACGGTGCGTCCGCCGGTGGGACGACAGAGCCTAAGGCCGAAGAAGTGGCCGAGGCGGATTACGAAATCGTCGACGACAACAAACAGAAGTAAGTCGTCGGCGGTAGCGGATACGTAGAAGTGCGGAGCGCCCGTCGCAAAGTAAGTGGAAACAGCGACGGGCGTTCCGGTGTCATAACTCTCAGGGGTGTACCTTTCTCATTCCTTTGATCGAACGGATACCTGACATGCCTGCACGTTTTCCTCGTTTTCGGTATGCGTCGGTTGCGACGCTGTGTTTTGCTGGTGGCGTGATGTTCGCCTCTAGTATGGATTGGACCAAACTGAGTTGGGCGCAGAACTCGCCGACATCGCGCACCGTCGCAGTGAAAGGGCCGAGCGCGATGGGTGATGGCGCGTCCTTCGCCGACATCGCTGAACGCGTTACGCCGACGGTGGTCGCAGTGAACACGATAAAGAA
The DNA here is from genome assembly GCA_025356185.1 of Gemmatimonadaceae bacterium. Lineage (GTDB taxonomy): Bacteria > Gemmatimonadota > Gemmatimonadetes > Gemmatimonadales > Gemmatimonadaceae > Gemmatimonas. Next base: position 467 of record JANXUN010000338.1, on the reverse strand, counting down.
TGTGAAGGCATCACCCAACCGCATGCGGGGTCGGGCTCCGCAGGGGATGGACGACTTTTTGCAGCAGTTTGGCGATCAGCAGCCGCGCGAACAGCGTGGAGAAGGTTCAGGATTTATCATGTCCTCGGACGGCTACATCGTCACGAACAATCATGTTGTCGCTGATGCCGACCAAGTCCAGATTCTGCTGAGCGACGGACGGGCCTTCAGAGCGAAAGTGGTTGGCACGGATTCAACGACCGACGTCGCTGTCGTGAAAATCGATGCAAAGGGATTGCCGACGTTGCCCATCGGCAATGATGAAATCACGCGCATCGGAGAGTGGGTGCTCGCAGTGGGCAATCCCCTCGGTCTCGACTTCACCGTGACTGCCGGCATCATCTCGGCGAAGGGACGTGGCAGTGAGATCCAACTGCCGACGCGAGGTAGTTTCACGATTTCCGACTTTATCCAGACCGACGCGGCGA
>JANXUN010000322.1 GCA_025356185.1 Gemmatimonadaceae bacterium | reverse complement strand
GCACTGCTCGGCCCGCGCGTTTGTAGGGTGTAATGCGTGCCCTAGGTCACGACGGCACAATGGCTTGTTCGCTGTTGCGTAAACCGATACCTTACCGCCAGCGAAGCAGTTGTCGTCCCCAATTCGGCGCGAGTGCCGGCGAGCCCCAACCTGATGTTTTGGCCCTTCAAAAAGGCGAATTCGCTGTTTCCAGCGAACGCCATAGCCGTTGATCTCGGCACCGCAAATACGCTGATCTACGTGAAGGGTGAAGGCATCGTGCTCAACGAGCCTTCGGTGGTGGCGCTTGACCGCGAAACAAAAAAAATCAAAGGCGTCGGACTCGAAGCGAAGCGCATGTTAGGGCGGACGCCCGATGGCATTATGGCCGTGCGACCGATGAAAGACGGCGTGATCGCCGACTTTGATGTGACCGAAAAAATGCTGAGGTACTTTTTAACGCTCGTTATCGACAAACACGTGTTCAAAGTGAAACCACGCGTGATTGTGTGTGTGCCGTCTGGCATCACCGAAGTTGAGAAACGTGCGGTGCGTGATTCCGCATTGGGCGCTGGTGCAAAAGAAGTATTCATGGTGACCGAGCCAATGGCTGCGGCCATCGGCGTAGGGTTGCCCGTGGAATCACCGACAGGCAACATGGTGATCGACATCGGCGGTGGTACGACCGAAATCGCCGTCATCGCGCTGAGCGGAATCGTGAGCGATACATCGATTCGCACGGGCGGTGATGAGTTGGATATTTCGATCGTGCAGTTCATGCGCAAGAACTACAACTTGTTGATCGGCGAACCGACGGCCGAGCAAATCAAGATTCAAATTGGCTCGGCGTATCCTGTTGGTGATGAGCGCGAGATGGAAGTGAAGGGGCGCGATCTTGTTTCGGGAATTCCGAAAACGGTGCGCGTGCACTCCAGTGAAATTCGCGAAGCCATTCAGGAACCGATTCAGCAGATCGTCGATGCGGTGCGACGTGCGCTGGAAATCACGCCGCCCGAATTGGCGTCCGATATCGTGGATCGCGGTATTGTGATGACCGGCGGCGGTGCGCTGATTCGCGGTCTCGATGTGTTGCTCAGTCAAGAGACGGGTTTGCCGATCCATGTTGACGAGGATCCACTCACGTGTGTCGTGCGTGGTACGGGAAAGATCCTCGACGACGAAGAGAAGTACTGGTCCGTTCTCACGACCTGACAGCGCGGTGTCACGCGGCGCCCGCAGCGGCACGGCGTACGGTGGCGGGCGGCTCGACACCGGCCTGCTCATCGCATGTGTGATGGCGGCGATCGCCATCTTGGTCATGCCGCGACGTTTTCGCGACGCGCTGGCCGACGCGCTCCGCACCACATTACTCGCTCCACTTGTCGCGCTTGAAGCGCGCGCCGCCGGCGTGCGGTCTGCGGTCTCCTCGCGCGAAGACGTTCTGACGGCGCGAGGTCAGATTGCTGTTGAAGGGCTGAGCGTGCGTGGAGTCGCTGATGAGAACGCGACGTTGCGCGGACTACTCGGACTGGCGGCGCGATTGAAGGATGGATTTGTCGTCGCTGAGCTGTTGCCGCGTCGCGGTGTCGACGACGACTTCACGATTGCGCTGAACGTTGGCGCGAATGCCGGTATTGAGCGTTTTGCACCAGTCGTCACCGCCGACGGATTGGTTGGTATGGTTGAACATGTCGACGCAAACACCGCATTCGCGATGACATGGGCGCATCCCGATTTTGCGGTCAGCGCGACTAGCACAGACGAGCGTGCGATTGGTATTGTGAAGCCGCACTTGGGCACAGGTGTGCAACGCTTGTTGCTTGAACTGCGCGGAGTAAAGTTCGCTGCGAAGTTGGATTCGGGTGCGTTGATCGTCAGTTCAGGACTTGGTCCGACGTATCCGCGCGGTATCGCCATCGGTCGCGTGCTCGGCGAAATCTCGACGCCAGAAAAATGGGCGCGCACGTATTTGCTGATGCCGGCGGTGTTGCCCGCGGCAATTGGTCCGGTGATCGTGTTACGCGCGTCGCGCGTCACGCAGGGCGTCAACCAAGTGTGGACGCATGTCGCATCGGCAGACAGTGCCGCGCGCGCAATGGCAGCCGCTGGTGATTCGCTGGCACGCAAGCTCGCCTTGGCTGAACTCGCCGCGCGTCGTGCGGCACTCGACTCAGCGTTTGCTGATAGTGTTGCGCGTGATTCGTTGCACGGAGGCGACCCTTCACACTGTCGGCGCGCGTGAGCGGTACGCGTGCCGACGCACCAGGCGCGATCACGGTCGGCGCTGCGCCGTGCAACGAATCACGCGCAACACTATCAGCAAACGCTGAGTCGAGTGCCGCACGACGCGCGGCGAGTTCAGCCAAGGCGAGCTTGCGTGCCAGCGAATCACCAGCGGCTGCCATTGC
>JANXUN010000290.1 GCA_025356185.1 Gemmatimonadaceae bacterium | reverse complement strand
GCCACCACCGGCGTGCAAGATCGCGTTGCGAATGCGATGGGCACGGCCGACGAAGCGTTTGGCGCGATTCGGACCGTACAGAGCTTCACGCGTGAACAGCATGAAGAGGTGCGCTTTGCCGGCCTGCTTGCTGATGTGGTGACGGCGGCGATCACGCGCGCGAAATTGCGCGCCACGTTTTTTGGTATCGTGGGATTTGTCGCGTTCGCGTCAGTGGTTGCCGTGATGTGGCAGGGTGGCATCCAAGTGATCGCCGGCCAACTCACCGCAGGCGCGCTGGTGTCATTCTTGTTTTACGCCGTGACCGTCGCCGCAGCCGTCGGATCGCTCGCGTCTCTGTTTGGCCACTTTCAAGAAGCCATCGGCGCGGCTGCCCGCGTGTTTGAATTGCTAGACACCCAAGCGACGGTGCGCGAACCCGCCGCACCGCGCGCGTTACCAACACCCGTGCGCGGCGCGGTGACGTTCGAGCGTGTTTCATTTCGCTACGCCGACGATTTACCGCAGGTGATTCGAGGACTGACGCTGCACATGGCGCCGGGTGAGGTGATGGCGGTTGTCGGCCGTTCGGGCGGTGGCAAAACGACAATCGCCAACTTGTTGCCGCGCTTTTGGGATGTCACCGAAGGACGTATCACGCTCGACGGCATCGATATTCGCGCGCTGTCGTTGGAATCGCTGCGAAACGCTGTTGGCATCGTCCCGCAGGAACCGGTGTTGTTTAGTGGAACGATTCGCGAAAACATCGCCTACGCGCGCCCTGATGCCTCAGAGAGTGATGTGGTCAGCGCTGCACGCGCGGCCTATGCGACAGAGTTTATCGAACGCCTGCCCAATGGGTGGGAGACGAGAGTCGGCGAGCGCGGCGTCAAACTGTCAGGCGGACAACGCCAGCGCATTGCCATCGCACGCGTGTTTCTCAAAAACCCCGCAGTGGTCGTGCTGGACGAAGCCACGTCAAGCCTCGATACCGAAAGCGAGCGATACGTCGAGCAGGCGTTAGAGGTGTTGCTGCAGGGGCGCACCACGATGCTGATCGCGCACCGACTCAGCACGGTGCGCCGCGCCGATCGCGTGGTCGTCATCGACGACGGCCAACTGGTCGAGATCGGTAGTCACGACGAACTACTTACTCGCGAAGGCGGAAGGTTTAAGCAGCTACATTCGGCGCAATCGCGAGCCGCTTCAACTGATTTTCGCATTGTCAACGACGATACTGGCGGCGCGGTGAACGGCATCGGACATCAGACATCGTTTTTCTGAGTTCGTCGCGCGTCGCTGTGCCTAGTACTCAATGTACACGTTGGTCTTCGCGCCGCTTGTGATGTGCACGACCTGCGTGCGAATGCCGACGCGCTCCTGCCACACTACCAACGTATATCGTCCTGGGGGCACTCCGGTAAAGCGGAACCCGCCGTCAGCACCGGTGACGTCGACAAACGGATGCGGTGCCACCGCGATGTATGCGCGCACCCACGGATGCAGATCGTCACGCACTTCGACCACGCCCGCCGTCGCCGCCACGACGCTCGTGGGCACCACCTGCCCCTTGTCGTTCATCGACACGATTGCACGAGCCCCGGTATCGTGACCGATATCAACAAATCGCAGTCGCGTGAGCATCGCATCGCTCGATGTCACGAGCAGTGTGGAGCCGACCGGAATGCGTTGCACCCGCGGCTCGATACGACAGCGACTCATCGCGATTTCGACGCGTCGCGGCGCGCTGTCGATCGGACCCGTGGTGACGCCGACCAGCCACACGATGGCGTTGCCGACTCCGCCTTTCGCACTCGGCAGCAACGATTCGGTGTACGGCTTGCACACGGCGGCATCGAGAGTGGGTGTGACGATGGTGTCACGCAGTGCCTTTTTGCCGGTTGTCACGCGTCCCATCAGTTCGCCCGACCCTGCCATAGCGTCGCTTGCGGGACGATAGCGCGTCGCACTACTGCTCGCTGATTGCGCCAGAGATTGCAACACGCTCGCGTCGGAAAGCGGCGCTGAAGGATCGATCACCACGCCGTTCAGCGTGCCGGTCTTAGTCGCGGGACGTTCGCGTGCGCGCTCCGCGGTTTTTGTTTTCTCACACCCAACCGCACACATCGCGAGCAGTCCGCACATCACGCCGAGGAAAACACGATCGCGCTTAGACAACCATCAGCTCGCGCTGCAATGTGCCGGGCGTCACGATGAGTGCATCCTCGCCCACATAGCAATTCACTTCGCTGCGCACGCCAAGCTCACCCGGAATGTAGATGCCCGGTTCGATGGAAAATCCGACGCCCGGAATCAACAGGCGATCGTCGCGCGATTCGAGATTGTCGATTTGCGGTCCCGCGCCGTGCAACTCGCGCGCATCGATGCTGTGTCCTGTTCGATGCCAAAACTGCGCACCGAATCCGCGTGCCGTAATCACGTCGCGCGCCGCATCGTCGGCTTCGCCCCCACGAACCGGCACCCCACGCGCAATTCGAGTCTGCAGCAGCGTCAACGCTGCGTCTCGCGCATCACGCACGCTCTCCCACACCGTGATGGCGCGAGTGTTCGGCGTGCCCATCGATCCCATGTACGTTTGATCGGCGTAAATGCCGCCCGATTTTTCGCGCGCCCACAAATCGATGAGCAGGAGATCGCCGCCCCGAATGAGACGTGGCGCCGCCGCCGATGGTTCGTAGTGCGGATTCGCGGCGTTCTCCGATGCAGCGCAATCGGGTCCGTGATCGGTTTCGAGTCCCGCGCGCTCAAATGCATCGAGTATTTGTCGCTGCAACAAATGTTCGGCGATCGGAGTTCCCGCGGCAATCATCCGTCCAGCGGTGGCGATGGCGTCAAGGGCGATGGTGCGAATGATTTCGGCCGCGCGCCTATGCGATGCAAGCTGCGGAGCAGTCCACGTCGCATAGACTGCCGATACGAGATTTGCGGAACTCACAACGGTCGCACCCGTCGCGCGCACCATCTCCAGCACGCCCGCAGGAATCCGATCGAGATACGGAATCGCGTCGCCGGCCGAATACTCCATCGCCACGCGTTTGCCTGCGATCAGCGTGTGCAACTCACTCTCGAGCGCGCGCCATCCACTGTACACTCGCAGCGGCCACTCGCGCGGCCATTTCGCCCACGGTCCGGGCTCGATCGCGTGTTGAATCCCGATTGGCGTGCCCTCACGCGGAATGAATGCAAACACGCGGCGTGACGCGAGTCCTTCAAAGCCGAGGAGTCCGTGTGCGATCGCATTGGTGCCGCGAAAATCGTACAACAACCATCCGTCAACATTCTCGTCAGCAATTCGCTGCTGCAAACTCGCGAGCATCGCAACGGTCAACATGGTTCGGACTCAACTCAGAAAGATGATTGACGAGCGGGTTGTCAGCGTCGCCAGTCGGCGCGCCACTGACAGTGCGCATCGCCGCGCGCGCGACACATCACATGCTCAACAGCACCGTCGGTGTCGGCGAGCACGTGCAACGCTTCACGAAACGCGGCCTCGTACAATCCACACCCGGCGCCGCGCGCCGCAGCATCGACAGAAACCGACGCGGCGACTTCCAGCACCAATGAGCTGCCTTGGCGCACGAGGGTCGCGTTCATGAACTTCTTCGCGATATGTCGAAGATGACGTAACGCAATCGGGCGACCAATCAACGATGGAAGTGCCGTCGCCGCGCTGCGCCCCGCGGAGCCAATGGTGGCAATGGCGGCACGCGCCCATCGCCGTCCTGCTTCGCGAAATGCCAGGTCGGCATCGGGACGTCGACCGATCAATCGCGCGAGCGCGAGCACTTCGTCAAAGGCGATACGCTGTTGACGTTTTACCGCGTCTTGATAGCGTCGGATCTGTTGCAACACCGTTTCACTAAGTCCCAATCGCTTGTTGCGTAACTCATGCACCAATTCCGCGTCGAGCTCAGCCTCAGGCGTGTCGATCGCCTTGACCGCTTCAAGCAACGCCAATGGCAGACGTGCGTCGAGCGCGCCTCCGGAGACGGCGCGCGTCGGCGAACCAGATGGCGTGGACCCAGAGTGCATCGCCTCAGTAGGCGTCGAGCGCGACCGCGCGTCATCAAAGACGTGTGACACAGAGTGCGAAGCTAACGGACGGTCCCTCGCCGGAACAGGCGCGAGCGGCTTTCTTCATGCTCACGTGAATCTCAACGTCGCATGCCCGTGGTGGCTCGCCGTCGCAATTGCTGGTAGCGTCGCCGCGCTCGCGCGGCGTCGCGGTAGTCTGCGCACTGATGGCGCCGTTGTGGCGCTGTTCGTAGGCGCGGTGTCGCTGCGCGCGCATGTGGGGTGGGGCGTGCTGCTCATGCTATGGTTCGTGCTCGCGAGCATATTATCGCGACTGGTCACGTCCAACGCATCATCGAGATTTTCATCGATCATCGACAAGGGCGATCGGCGCGATGCGTGGCAAGTGCTCGCCAATGGAGGGGTATTTGCGCTCGCGTCCATTGTCGAGATCATGCGACTGCGCGATGCCGTAGTGAGCAGTACGAGCACGAACAACGCAAGCACATGCTCCGCGCTGCTTGCCGTGGCCGGGGCCGCCTCGCTTGCGGCAAGCGGCGCCGACACGTGGTCGACGGAAATCGGTATGCGGTTCGGCGGAACGCCGTGGTCGTTGCGTTCGCGCACCGCCGTTGCGCCGGGAACGTCGGGTGCGATCTCGTTGGCTGGATTGCTGGGCGGACTTGTTGGTGCGTGTGTCATTGCCGGCCTCGCGGCGACGCTCGGCG
>JANXUN010000286.1 GCA_025356185.1 Gemmatimonadaceae bacterium | reverse complement strand
TATCATTCCGATCCGATTTTTAACGTTGGTCCGTTGTCATCAACAGTTCTTGCCATCGACTATATTCGATATATGCTGGACGTTTGTGAAAAAGTTATTGTCATTCCGTCCGATGATATTATTTGTGATAGTACCATTGTTAATCCATTTCAAGATACGGCTAATACAACGGTGCACGTACAAGAGCGTAGTGTCCAACCCAATGAGACTATCACGATTTCGCTGCTTTTGTGTCATAATGCAGACATGTTCTCAATCCGCATGGCAAAAAAAACGCCCGACTTTGAAAAGTCGGGCGTTTTTGACCAGTGATTCGGCATCGTACGACAATCGGGACGGCGGGATTTGAACCCGCGACCCCCTGCACCCCAAGCAGGTGCGCTACCGGGCTGCGCCACGTCCCGTCCTGACCACAATACCCCGTGGATCGGACAGAACGGTGAACATAAACGCCCTCACCCACCCCGACCACCCCTGCCCTCGCACCATTCCATCGCCGGCTTACGCGAAATCCTTTGACGCCTCACGGACTGCCGGATCGATCGGCGGATACACCGGCGACAGCTCCTCGAGCGTCTCGACCAGCATACGTGCGATCAGGAAATTGCGGACGGCCTTATCGTCGGACGGCACGACGTACCACGGCGCCCACTTCGTGCTGCACGTTGACAACGCTTCTGTATAGGCCGACGTGTACGCGTCCCATCGCGCGCGATCTTCGAGGTCGCCCTCGCGAAATTTCCAGTTTTTTCGCGGATCGTCCAAGCGCGCAAGCAACCGCTCGCGCTGTTCATCGCGCGACACGTGCAGCATGCATTTGCGAATGATGACACCGTTGTCGGACAGCATGCGCTCAAACGCGTTGATCTGTTTGTATCGCGCACGCCACGTGTCTTCGGGCGCCAGTTCGCGTACGCGCACCACCAGCACGTCTTCGTAGTGAGAGCGATTAAACACGCCGATCATGCCACGCGACGGCACCACCTGATGCACGCGCCACAGATAATCGTGCTTGAGTTCGAGCGCCGTCGGCGCACCAAACGACTCGACACGCACGCCTGATGGATTGAATGCGCCGCTCACCGACTTGACCACGCCATCTTTGCCCGACGCATCACGCCCTTGCAACACCAGCAGCAACGCGTGACGCCCATCCGCGTGAAACGCGTCCTGCAACGACATCAATCGCTGCAGCAGCCGTTGTGTGGCCTCTTCGATCTCAGCGTGTGGTGGCGCATGCTCAACGCGTGCCGCCTTCGTGCCGAGCTTGATCTTGTCGTCGGCATGCACAGCGTGCAATCGCAACGACTTCAGATCACCATCGAGCACTACGCGCTTTCCGCTCGCCTTGACGCGCGTATGCGTGCCGCGTTCATGTGCAGCGCCCTCGTCGTGAGAAGGCTTCTCGTGCGACGACTCGTCGTGCAAGGGTTCGTCCCGATTATCGTCACTCATCGTTTCGGTTCCGGTTCAAACGGTTCCATGTGAATCAGCACGCCAACCGCCGACGGCACTCGCGCGCGAATGGCGCTCTTGACCCGCCCCGACAGCACGTGCGCGTCCTGCAGCGACAGCATCGGATCGGCTTGCACATGTAAATCGACGTAGTGCTGTGTCCCACTCTTGCGGATCTTGAGCTTTTCGATGGCCAACACACCGCTTGTTCCCCGCGCGGCCTCACTCACCGCATCAAGTAACGGTGACGCGGGCGCCCGGTCCATGAGATCGCGCGCCGCGGTTCGTAACAATAGTCCGCCGTTAATGCAAATAATGCAGGCGGCCACGAGGGCGGCCCAATCATCGGCTGGCTCCCACCCCGGCCCCCCGATCAGCGCAATCGAAATTCCAATAAATGCCGCGCCCGACGTAATCGCATCGGCACGATGATGCCACGCGTCCGCGTGCACCACCACACTGCCACTCTCCACACTCGCCTTGAGCACGCGTTTCGCGAGGACTTCTTTCACCACAATCACCACCGCGAGCACCGCCAGCGTAAATGGCGCAGGCGCATGATGCGGAATGCGAATCTCGCGCACCGCCGCAATCGCAATCGCAATCGCCGCGCCCAACATGATCGCACCGACAGTCGCCGCAGCAATCGGCTCGGCGCGCCCATACCCAAACGGATAACGATCGTCGGGATCGCGACTCGCAATACGTAAACCGCTCCACACCACCAACGAGCCGAACATGTCGGTGCCGCTTTCAATCGCGTCCGCGACGAGCGCGTACGCATTTCCAAGAATGCCCGCCACCAACTTGAGCACCGTGAGGAGCGCGTTGACGACCAAGCCAATCTGTGCGAGACGCTGAGTGTCTTTCGCGCCAGGCGACGATGCGGGGGTGCGAGAAGGCATCGCGAAACATAGATACCGGCAGACCCGACGCGCGTCCCCCTTCGCATCCTCGGTTATCTTGCGCATACCATGAATGCGCCCGTCGTTCCCACACCGGCTGCCGAACCACCACGCGTCGCGACGCTGTCGCACCGCGTGGAGTACGCCGTCACGCGCATCGCGGTCGCCGGGCTTCGGCTGCTCGGATGGCGCGGCGCGAGCTGGGTGGGTGGGCGCCTTGCGCGCTTAGCCTACAAACCATTTGGCATTCGGCGAGGCGTCGTCGAACGACAGATCGCGGCGGCATTCCCTGCACTGTCCACCGCGCAGGTGCTCGACACTGCGTTGCGTTCGTACGACAGTCTAGGCCGTACGTCCATCGAAACCGCCGTGCTGCCTGGCGCCACGGCGGCAGACATTATTGCGCGCGTGGAGCGCGTCGAGGGATGGGAACACGTTGAAGCCGCACGCGCCGCCGGCAGGGGCGCGATTCTTGTTACCGGACATTTGGGCAACTGGGAATTCGGCGGCGCATACTTTGCCGCGCGCGACGTGCCCATTGCCGTCGTTGCGCGTGGCATGGGCAATCCCATTTTCGAAGCCTACGCCGGACGTACGCGACGCAAGATCGGCATGGAAGTCATTCACGACAAAGACGCCGTGCGACGCACGCCGCGCGCCCTGCGCGACAATCTGTGCGTCGCGTTTGTCAGTGATCATGATGCACTCGGACTTGCCAGCACGTTCGTGCCATTCTTTGGACGACCCGCGAAGACACCGCGCGGGCCGGCCGTCTTTGCGTTGCGCTTTGACGTGCCGGTACTGTTTGTGGCAATCGTGCGCGAGCCCAGTGGCAAGTATGCGGTGCTCATCGAGCCGGTTCCCATTGCGCGCAGCGGAGATCGCGAAGCGGACATTGATCGCATCGTACTCGCGTACACCGAGATGCTCGAGCGGTACATCCGCCTGTATCCTGCACAATATTTTTGGCAGCATCGACGCTGGCGACGACAGCCACCTGACACGCCCGCGCATTTGCGCGAGCCGTGAGCGCCGCGAAAAAGGCATCCTCGTCGGCGTCGCGCACACGTGGGCGTCGATTGTTCAAACGCGCGTCGATCGCACTCGTCGTCGCGCTGCTCGCGCCGGCGCCGATGGTGCTCATGCTCACGGTCATCGATCCACCAATGACGTCGATCATGTTGCAGCAAACTGCGGATCGCCTGATTCACGGCGTCAAACCCGTCTGGCCGCAGCACACCGTGGTGACTCGCGCGGGATTCTCACCGAACCTTCGCCGCGCGGTACTCGCCTCAGAAGACGATCGATTCTATTTGCACCACGGAATCGACATGGTCGAGATCAACAACGCGCTTGAGCGACAAAAACAGGGCGGAAAGTTGCGCGGCGCATCGACGCTCACGCAGCAGGTCGCCAAGAATATTTTTTTGTGGAACGGCCGTTCGTTTATTCGCAAAGGGTTGGAGCTGTATCTCACGCTGTGGCTCGAACTTATTTTGTCGAAGGAACGTATCCTCGATCTCTACCTCAACTTGGCCGAATGGGGCACTGGCGTATACGGCGCAGAAGCCGCCGCGCGATTCCACTATCACAAGAGTGCGTTTTCATTGACCCGTGAAGAAGCCGCACGATTGGCGGCCATCTTGCCGTCGCCACGCAAATGGACCGTTTCTGGATCGATCGCCGGAGCCCGCGCTGTAACAATTCTTGCTCGTATGCAGTCTCCCGCCCCCCAAACAGCCCCTGCGGCCAAGTAGAGGATACTTGCGGACAATACTGGCGAGTGGCGCGTGTGAGTATCGTGCACGCATGCGTACATGGATAATTGGGCTGGTGCTGCTCGCCGCGTGCGAGTCTGGAACGATCGCGCCGGCGGCGCCGCTGGCACAGGTAAGAGCGACGGCCGTGCAGCGCGCGAGCAATCGGCCAGCTACCGAAGCGTCGATCGTCGATGCGCCGATTGCATTCGCACGTGCGCCGGCCATTCGTGCGCTCGAATTGTCGGTGCCGCGCAAATTTGGGGACACCGCACAGCGCATTGTTGTGCCGACAAACACGCGACAGTCGTTTGCGTTTGCAGCCACGCGCACGCCGTTTACCGTGGCATTTAATGGGTCGCGCGTCACGCTCACGACTGTAATCTCGTATCTGGGGTTCGGATGGTATCAACCGATGATTGGTCCATTTGTGCGCGCCTCGTGCGGAACCGATGAGGCGACACCGCGGCTACGCTTAGTGCTGGTGTCCGATGTCACGCTGATGCCACAGTGGCATGTGCGCGCGCACACGCGCGTTGAATCGATAGAGCCCGTAAGCGCTGAAAAGCGCGACCAGTGCCGCGTTACAATGTTTAACATCGACGTCACGAATCGCGTAATCGACGCGTTGCGCCCGCAGCTCGAACACATCCTCCCGGAGCTTGATCAACGTATCGTCGAATTCGATGTGCGGACGTCGATTGAAGGATGGTACAACCAGCTCAATGAAAGCATTCGCATCCGCGACAGTCTGTGGTTTTTGATTGGCCCCGAGCAGGTGCAGTTAGGTGGGCTGCGCATGGATGACACGGCGCTGGTCGCAGTGATTCGGTTATTTGCACATCCGCGCATGGTGACGGGCCCGCGCCCGCCACGACTGCCATTGCGCTTGCCGTCGATCTTTCCCGTCGAGTCGCGCGCGTCGGTCGCGACGCCGAAGGCGCACATGGTATTAGAGGGATACTTGGACTATCACGACGCGAGCGCGGTGGTGTCATCAGCACTCGTGGGTCGTGGCATCAGTCGATACGGACGCGCTGTCCGCGTCACCTCCGCTCGGCTCTATCCACTGGGCGATGGTCGTATCGCGTTGGGAGTTGGGATCGAAGGTGCCATCACCGGCGAAGCGTTCTTTGTTGGGACCCCAAAGCTGGATACCGTCTCGCGAATGCTGACCGTGCCCGACCTCGACTTTGATGTCGCCACCGCCAACACCTTGGTTCGCGGACTGGCATGGCTCAAAAAGGCCGATTTGGTGGCCGAATTGCGCAAGCGTGCCCGCATTCCGCTCGACACCATGCTGAATGAAACGCGAAGCAAGGTGGATGGCGCCATCAACCGAAAACTCACCGACGGCGTGCTGCTGTCGGGTCACCTGGGAGCCAGCCGCCTGCTCGATGTGACTGTAGACCCACAGTTCCTAGTGGTGCGCGCTGAGGGTGAAGGGGCGCTCGGGCTGTCGATTAATAAGGAAATCCCGCTTGGCAAATCAAAGCAGGGCAATCCGCGTCGGGAGACTTCCGAGCCGACGAGTGCGAAGACGGAGGTTTCAAAGGTGGAGAAGTCGAAGCGCGAAAAGCTGAGAGGCGACACCGCTGCAACGAAGGGCGGAAAGAGGTGATCTTTTACGGCTGCGGCGGAGCACTTTCCGCCGACACTCGCACCGCCTCCCTCTTCTCGCATGTATCTCTTTGTGAAATCTGACGTTTGCGACACCTCAACGCGTCGCGCTGTCGCCGCACTCGTCTTCGCGCTGTGCAGTGCGGTGCCGTGTTCCGTACGCGCGCTACAGCCGCCCGATTCGACGATAAAGACCGTGACGCCCGCAAAGCACAAGGCGTCGAAAGCGAGCAGCGCCAAGTCCACGACGAAGAAAAAAGCGGCGCAATCCGATACGACTGTGAAGAAACATTCGGTTGGCGGATTGCTCGGCCCTTCGTCTGGCGAAAAGCACATGGCGTATCGCGATATGGGCAGCGATCTCGATTCGTTATGGCCGCCCAAGATGCCTGCGCTGTTGCCCGGATCGATTTTGCCGGCCAAACGCATCATTGCGTTTTACGGCAATCCACTGTCTCGCCGCATGGGCATTCTGGGTGAGTTTGACACCGATGACATGCTGCAGCGTCTTGACCGCGAAGTGGCGGAATGGAACAAGCTCGATCCATCGCATCCTGTGCAACCCGCGCTGCACCTGATCGCGTCGGTCGCGAATCCGGATCCGGGTAAGGACGGCATGTACCGCACGCGCATGGATAGCGTGTTGATCGAAAAGGTGTACGGTTGGGCGAAGCGCAAAAACGCGATCATGTTTATCGATTTGCAGGTCGGATATAGTACGCTCGAGCGTGAGCTACCGGCGTACGAGCGTTTCCTCAAGCGTCCCGACGTGCATTTGGGCATCGACCCGGAATTCTCGATGAAACCCGGGATGCCGAAGCCCGGCAAGAAGATCGGTACGTACACCGCGGCGGATGTGAATTTTGCCTCGCGGTTTTTGCAGGGCCTCGTCGACAAGTACAAGTTGCCGCCAAAAATTCTTGTAGTGCATCGCTTCACGAAGAAGGGCGTAACGGACACGCCGGACATCAAGCTCGATCCACGTGTGCAGATCGTAATGGACATGGATGGATTTGGTGATCCATGGCTGAAGCGCGATTCGTATTACAGCTACATCAAGAAAGAGCCGGTGCAGTTCGCGGGATGGAAGCAGTTCACGAAGACGAAGAATGATCATCCGATGACGAGCCGCGAATCGATTTTGAGGCTGTGGCCAGTGCCGTTGTACATACAGTTTCAGTAGCACTTGCAGCATGGAGTCGGGCAACGGGTAACCATTGTTTTCTGTTGGTTGCCGGGATCCGTGGTGAACCGCATTTTCACATCGTTCACAACGGATCCCGGAAACCAACAGAAGAAAATGGTTATCGGGAGCCGGTGTGCGTCGAAGTGATTTCTCCGGCGTAGCAGTGGTAATCGTAGATAAAATCGCAATGTGTATGCTCAGGAATGTCAGATCACACCAACTTGGCCGTTTGGAAGCGATCGCATGTTTTGGTGCTCGACATCGCACGATCGCTCTCCGCAGAAACGCCAAGACGCATGCCCGGACTACGCGCGCAATTGTTGCGATCAGCGGCATCAATTGCCTCGAACATCGCCGAAGGTGCATCACGTCGATCGAAGCGCGAATACGCGCAGTTTCTCACCATCGCGATCGGCTCAGCCAGCGAAACCGAGAATCACCTGACGCTCGCTGTGGCACTGCACTGCATTCGCGGAGAGCCTCAAGAACTGCTGCGCGAAGTGCGTCGCATTCGCGCGATGCTATTCAAGCTGCGTGCATACATGGAGAAGTCGGACCCGCGCAGCGGGTAACCCGTAGCCATTGGTTTCCAGTCGTGGTTGCCGGGATCGGCGGTTAACTGAAGAACCGCAACAGCGTTAAAGCCCGATCTCGGCAACAAACGGAAAAAAATGGTTACGGGTTACCGGCCCGCCTCACGCAAACTCTGCATCTACGGATAAACCAGTTGACAAACGATCCAGCCCATTCCATACTACTGAAAACCCAGTAGTTATCCGCCCCAACCCGGTCCCCGATGTCCGATCTGCATTTCCCACCCCGAGAACTCGCCGTCATGAGCGTCCTCTGGAAGCTCGGATCGGCCACCGTCGCGCAGGTCAAAGACGACCTCGACGAGCCCCTCGCCTATACCTCGGTTCTGTCTGCCCTGCAGACTCTCGAAGAAAAAGGCTACGTCCGCCACGAAGCCGAAGGGCGCGCCTATCGATACTTCCCAGCTGTCGAAGCCGACGCGGCCGGTGGTAGCGCGATCGCTCGCATCAAGGACGCAATTTTTCACGGATCGGCCGAACGAATGTTCGCGCAACTCGTGAACGACAAGGAATTGAGTCGCGCCGAGCTTGAGCGGATGCGCGCATTACTCGCGGCACGCCTTCGCGCGCCCGACGACGGAGGCACGCCATGATCGCCTCGTACGTCAATGCCGACAGCCTCATAACGTGGATGCTGTACTCGCTGTTGCTCAGCGTCATCGTGACGGCGGCTGCGATGCTTGCTCACGACGCACAGCGCGCAGCCAATCGCGCGGTCCGATGGACGTGGATATCCGCGATAGTCGTCGTGGTGATGCTCACGCTGTCAGCACCGCTGCGTCGCGACCGCGCCGTTGATACCGCACGATCCACCACGAGCACACAATCGCTCGCGACGCTGCCCGCGTGGATCGATACGCCGCAGTCACTCGCGTCACGCATTGGTCGCATTACTGCGTCGTTCGCGACTCCGATCAATACGATGATGACGTCTGCGCAGCGATCGCTCGCGCGCATTCCCATCGGGGTGCAGCGCGCCATCGCGCTGCTGTGGCTGGTCTCCTCGATCATCACGCTGGGCGTGTTCGCGTGGAGCTACTCGCGCGTGCGCGGCATGATGCGCCGGTGGCCGAAAGTCACCGTTGGCGGCACCGTCGCGCGCGTTGCGCCAAGCAGCGGACCAGCGGTTGTTGGATTGGCTCCGTCAGAAATCGTCGTACCGGCGTGGTTGCTGTCTCGATCGAGCGACGAACAGCAGTTAGTTGTCACGCACGAAAACGAACACGTGAGGGCGCGAGATCCATGGCTGTTGGTAGTCGCGTGCGTCGCGTTGGCCTTGATGCCGTGGAATCCATTGCTGTGGTACGCGTTTGGCCGGCTGCGTCTCGCCATCGAATTGGATTGTGATCGACGTGTACTGCAACGCGGCATCCGTAAAGCCGATTACGGCGCGCTGCTTATCGATCTGTCGGGCGTTCACTCTGCATTTCCTTCCGCTGTGCCCGCGTTTGTGGTGCCAGCATTCTCATGTACCGGTTCCTATCTCGAACGGAGGCTTCTCGCTATGACGTCCCGCCCCTCGCGTTTTGCTGCATCGCGTCGTGTTGTTGGTGGTTTGCTCGCGACGGTTGCAGTTGTGACGGCCTGTGAATCGACCATGCCGACGTCGGCAGAGATCGACAAGATGGATGCAAAGACTGCGCTTGCGCAGTCGGGCAAGTTGCTGCTGAAGGATACGAGCAAGGTGTTCTATATCGTCGACGACAAGCACGTCAGCGCTGAGGTCGCCAACAAGATCGCAGCCGAACAAATCGCCAGTATCAGCATTGACAAGGGCGGTGCCAACGGCGGCGTGGTAACGTTGCGCACCAAGCAAGGGTATGCGATCACGGCAGACACGATGCAGTTACAGCGCAAACAAAGTGCTGAGCTTCGCGCGCAAGAGGCGGGCGGCGTAATCATTCGCACAAAAACTGCTTCCATCGTGCCGCCGGAACCGGGCGCGCAGCAAATGAAACGAAAGTTTGACGGACTATTTGTGATCGACGGCAAGATCTCGGATCCGTCGGCAATGGAATCGATATCGCCCGATCGGATCGAAAACATCGAAGTCGTAAAGGGCGCCGCGGCGAGCGCGAAATATTCCGATCCGCGCGCAGCAAACGGCGTGATTTTGGTGACGACCAAGAAGTGATCGGTTCACCAGGCAACCGGTAACCATTTTTTTCGGTTGGTTTCGGGGATCGGCGGTTAACCACCGATCCCCTGAGAAAACGGAAAAAAATGGTCGCCGGTTGCCGGTTGTGGTCTCCGCCGCGCACATGGTAAAGTCGTGCATGGACAAATCCCACCTCCCGAGCCGTCACGCCACCGTCGGCCCCGAGCGCGCACCGCATCGCTCGTTTTACTATGCGATGGGTCTTACCGAAGCCGACATCGCGAAGCCCCTCGTCGGTGTCGTCTCCAGCTGGAATGAGGCCGCGCCGTGCAACATCGCCCTCAAGCGTCAGGCCGAAGCGGCGAAGCGTGGTGTGACTGCCGCGGGAGGCACGCCGCGAGAATTCACAACGATCACCGTGACCGATGGCATCGCCATGGGTCACGCGGGAATGAAAGCGTCGCTCGTGAGTCGCGAAACCATTGCTGATTCGATTGAACTCACCGTTCGCGGCCACTGTTACGACGCGCTCGTAGGACTCGCCGGATGCGATAAAACGCTTCCCGGCATGATGATGGCGATGCTGCGCCTCGATGTGCCATCAGTGTTTTTGTACGGCGGAAGCATTATGCCCGGTCGCTTTCACAATAAAGACGTCACCGTGCTCGACGTGTTTGAAGCGGTTGGTTCATATGCCGCAGGAAAAACCACGCTTGCCGAGCTTACGGCGCTCGAAAAAGTCGCATGTCCAGGTGCAGGTTCGTGCGGCGGACAGTACACGGCGAATAGCATGGCCTATGTGTCCGAAGCGATCGGTCTCGCACTGCCAGGTTCAGCAAGTCCTCCAGCGTCAATCGAGGCGCGCGACTCATTCGCCGAAGCGGCAGGCGAAGCGGTCATGCGCCTGGTGCGCGACGGTCCACGTCCACGTCAAATCGTCACGCGCAATGCACTCGAAAACGCTGCGGCTGTCGTAGCGGCGACCGGCGGATCGACCAACGCCGCGCTGCATTTGCCCGCGCTCGCCAACGAAATCGGCATCGCGTTCGACCTGTTCGATGTCGCCCAAGTCTTCAAGCGCACTCCACTCATCGCCGATCTCAAACCTGGCGGAAAATATCTCGCCAAAGATGTGTGGGACGTTGGCGGTGTATCGATCATTCTCAAAGTGTTGCTCGACGGCGGATTCCTGCACGGTGATTGTCTCACCGTCACGGGAAAAACGCTCGCGCAAGATCTTGAACACATTGAGCTGCCAGCGAATCAAGACGTGGTGATGCCTCTCTCGCGCGCGATATCGAAAACCGGCGGACTCGTTGGTCTGCGCGGCAACCTCGCTCCCGATGGCGCGGTCGTAAAAGTCGCGGGACTCAAGCATCGCAAGTTCAGCGGTCCGGCGCGCGTATTTGATTCCGA
>JANXUN010000255.1 GCA_025356185.1 Gemmatimonadaceae bacterium | reverse complement strand
GTCTGTTGCGGTGTTCGTCGCCTGCGCATTGGCGCTCATCGGTGCTGTACAGCTCCTGCCCTTCGCCCTTCCAGCACTCGCCGTGCGGGTAATGCCTACCGCCGCTCTTGTCGCATTGCTGTGCGGAAGTTTCGCCTCTTTGTTGCAGCAAGCCATGGCCGGCTACCTTCGCGCGTTTCGCGATGAAGCGATCGCGATGGCCATCGTCACTGGAAATTCCGCGGTTGTGGTGGTCAGCGCGGGGGCTGCACGAATCGGAGGCGCGACGGCGATGGTTTGGGGATATGCGGCAGCGAGTTTGTTGATCGCGTTACCGATTGCTGTTATCCACTTCGCAACGATGCGCCGCAAGCGCCTGAGGGGTGCGTAGCGCGGCTAGGCGAACAGCCGATGTCGCGGTACAGCATAGCAGATCAGGTCGAATCCTTCTTCGTTGTGTGGGCG
This sequence comes from Gemmatimonadaceae bacterium, assembly GCA_025356185.1. Taxonomy (GTDB): domain Bacteria; phylum Gemmatimonadota; class Gemmatimonadetes; order Gemmatimonadales; family Gemmatimonadaceae; genus Gemmatimonas. The sequence goes on along the minus strand of JANXUN010000255.1, from coordinate 5,452 downwards.
AAGAAAAAATGCATAATCGTCGCGATATTTGCGAAGCAAAAGTGGAATCGTCCAAAGATGATCCTGCCGATGATAGACGCAGATCGCGAGCACCGGAGCACTTTCGGCGATAAGCCGCTGGGCACCGAGCAAGGCATCATATTCAGCACCTTCGATATCGAGCTTTAGCATCGTCGGCCGCATACCACTGACGAGCGTATCGATCGACTCCGCCATCACCGTGATTGTCCCGGGACCAGATGCGGGTTGGGTCGCGCTCGCTGCAGTACCAGTGGCATCCAGATGAAGCACCCCGCGGCTCGACGCGAGTGCAACCTGCCGGCAACTGATCTTTGCGCACAACACGGGCGGAAGAGCAGCGATTGTCGCTTTCAATTTTGCATAGTTATTCGGATCCGGCTCGCACGCTAGCACGGATTGGAATCGTCCGCCGTGTTCAGCAATAAGCGATTGGATCGTATCCCCGTCGAACGCACCACCGTCGATTATTGACTCGTCGTCACGCCATGCGTATAGGTCGGTTGGAAAGTATTGTGGGTGCCCTACCGGATGGGCGAGGCCGTCGAAGTCCGCAAGCAAACGAAACCGTACCTGCGACAAGTACTCCCCGCGCGACGCGGCGTCTTCCCAGAGGTCAAATCCGGCCCGCACAGCTGCGGCCTGCTCGACAACGTGATGCGGCTCGTCCTGCAAGTAATACGGAAGGGTGGCCCGCGGGTACTTCCAAAACAGCGGCGGGAACGGGAGTACACTATCGCAGCCTAGCGCGGTGAGCTGTTCGCGGGAGTGACTATAGCGATGCAGGCTACCGGCCCCCCAAATCGTCACGACAAATACGGCCGTACGACCGTACGCACGCGCGGCATCTGCGGGGGCTAATACCGGCACTCCTTCGACCATCGTCCCTTGCCGGCTCGCCGAGTTATCGACGAACGCGATCGGCTCCGCGCCATACGCGCGCATTCCAGCGAGTGCCCGGCGCCCGAGCCCACCGGCACCGAACAGGAGCACGGGACGTCCGCCCGATCGTTCATCGAATGCGCGCGCCGCGTGGGCCTGAACCGCACCCGGATCTGTCGCCAGGAGATTGTGTAGCGCATCGCGGTCGGCCAAGTGCTCGGTCATCGCCCCGTGTTCGCGCCTACCGGGCGATCCGCAACTTCGTAATCGACAAGCGGCACGATCATGTTGGATCGCAACTCTTCTTCAGGGAGGAAGGGGAACATGTCTTCCAGAGGCGCCGTTATCATTTGGCCGTCGGGCAAGCGCTTGGACGATACTCGCGGGCTGAACGGTTGTGCGGGATCGATCATCACTTCGCAGATGGATGGGCCATCGGTAGCAAGAGTTTCCCTGATTGCCGCGGCGAGACCGGCATGAGTTGCAACGCGGATGAATGGCAAGTCAAACCCCGCCGCGAGCCGGCCAAAGTCCGGAAACGTCACCCCGCTTTCCGGTGAGGCGCCAATCGGGTTGTCCGCGAAAAAACTAGACTGAGTCAATCGGATCGATTGATAGCCATTGTTGTTAAAGATGAAGAGCTTTACCGGGAGCCCATGGCCGCGAAGCGTCTGTAGCTCCTGCACATTCAACATGATGCTGCCGTCACCAGCGATGCACACCACGCGCTTCTGACCGCGGCCAATGCACGCGCCGATTGCCGCAGGAAGATCGAACCCCATCGGCGCGCACCCTGAATCGGAAAAGAGGCGTTGCCCCGTGCGAAGACGAACCGATTGAAACGTCGCAATGCACGCGGTGCCATCACCCGTGACAATCACATCGTCGTTGGCCAAAGCATCACTGAGCGCACTACCGAAACAATACGGGTTCACCAGCTGCTCCCGCGTCCAGTACTCTGGCAATACTACGGGATACCGTTTCTTTCGTTCGGCGCACCAAACCACCCAATGCCTGTGCGCCTCCGTCGGCATCGTGAAAGGTAGCGCAAAAAGAATGTGGATGACTGCCGCAAAATCGGCGTGTACGGGTAGCGATGGCCGGATTGTCGGCTTCTGGAGTTCGGCCGCGTCAATATCCACGACGATAAGATCGGCATGACGGGCGAAGTGCTGCCACGCATAGCTGTCTTGCCGAATGTTCAGTCGACAGCCCAATACGAGAACACAATCGGCGTTTTGCACAGCGAAGTTGCCGGGTCGGTCTCCTATGGTGCCCGGACGTCCCGCGTACAGCCTGTGGTCAGTTGGAATGAGGTCATGTGCGTTGAAACCGGTCACAACCGGTATTCCAAGTTTTTCCACCAGCTGAAGGAACAGCTGCTCCGCACCACCAAGTCTCACCCCAGCACCGGCATACACCACCGGTCGATCACTTCGCGATAAACGGGCGCTGATGTCCCGGCAGACCGCATCGAGAGCCTCCCCCGAAAGCGGCGTCGGCCCTTCCGGCTGTGCGGAAAACGGTGCGAGTGATTCTTCTTCAATCATTATCGCCTGGACGTCGACAGGAATATCGATCCATACCGGACCCGGACGACCAGTCACCGCTTCGTGCAGGGCGCGCTCGAGATGATAGCGGATCGTCAGCGGGTCGGTCACGCACACCGCGTACTTGGTCACTGGCCGCGCCATCGCCACGATGTCGACCTCTTGATCACCAAGCTGACGGAGCGGAAGGGTGTATGACGAAACCATCGTTTCACGCTTCACCTGCCCCGACACGACGATCATCGGCAGTGAATCAACGTACGCGCCGTAGACACCTGTGAGAGCGTTCGTGCCACCCGGACCAGTCGTCACCTGAACCAGCGCGGGACGATTAAGCAAACGGGCGTAGCCCTGCGCCGCAATCGCACACGCCTGTTCATGATGACAGGGAAGCCACCGCATTCCCTCGCAACGCCCGACGGCGTCGTTTAGATGCATAGCACCGCCGCCGGTGACGATGAAAGTATCGTTTACGCCGTGGCGCACGAGGGTGCGCAAAACGTAGTCAGCTAGCCGGATCATGGCGCGTAGGGATCGAGGCGAAGTACAGGATTAGTGAGCCCGTGCGCCGAAATCGTAGCAGCGATCTCGGCGCCATGCAACAGCGAGCCGATGACGATTGGCAGGTCTGGCATCGCCCGCAACTCGTCTGGGCGCACGACGCCCACGCCGGCGATCGTCCGACCAAAATATATCGGGTTGGAGTCCGTAAACGCGCGAATTTGCGCCGTGGCCAACGGCGTATCCGCAAGAAGGATCGCCGTCGTTTGCCCGGTTCCCCACACAATGACGTCGCGACCCGGAATATCAAGCGCAACACACCGATCTGTCACGCGCGCGAGTAGCGCCTCCGAAGCGGCGATGTAGCGTTCGAGTTCCAGGCGCAGTATACGGTCTGGTTCCCGCAGTACGGCAGGCATCGGGTCAACGGCTTCTGCGAGAATCCACGCGCATGGGTACCGCGCAACGGGCGATGAAGCGATCGTCTTTGTACCACTGTCCAACACGCGCCATCCGTGGCTGGTGAACAAGTGCCGTAGTGTGGATTCCGAAAAATGGTTGATATGCTCAGTATTAAAATCGAGAAATGGCGCGACGAGAAAATCCGCATAACGGGCGGCGTCGGGGACTTCGGCATACACACGTCCACTCGCCGACATGATCGCGCGAATCGCATCAATCGCCCCGCCGACGTCGCGGACATGCTCGAGTACGTGCGAGAGCACTACAAATTCTGCGGGCTTCGAAAGCTGCGGAAGCGAGGAGAACGATCCGATCTCTCCCCGTACACCGGCGATAGCTGACGTTACCGCCGCGCAGGCGGGGGCTGGATCGATGCCAGTGAGATTTGAAAACCCGAGCGCAGCCAATCGACGTAGCAAACCACCCGCACCGCAGCCAATGTCGACGATATGTGCCGTGCGGTCAGCGGTCATCGCAGCGATCGTGCACGCCGTTTCGTTTAGTCGCTGGTCATCCCACGATTGCGCACCACTTCCCGTCCCCGTGGCAAGGTCCGCGTACTTTGAATCGTCTCTGTAGAACCGATCGTAAGCTTCCTGCGGCGGTAGCGGGGTCGCGTACGCCCCGCCGCAGTCACGGCAACTGACCACCGAATAGCCATCCGCGAGCGGATGACCGTCGGGGAGGACGAAACGGCGGTGGTGCAATGTGTCGGCCGCCCGCGCGCCGCATACCGGGCATGGGCGCTCGTCGTTGCCCGCTACCGGATCAAAGCCCACGTCTCTCAATCATCTGCCGCAACTCGGGTGTACGTGAGTACGGGTTGTCGAATACGTCGATGTTAACCGGCGCATCTTTTGTTAGCGGCTTCATCAGAACGTCGCCTTCGACGAGCTCGCGACTTGAGATTTGACCCTTCTGCAGAGGAACAGCGAGATAGTAGTCGTCTCGCGTGATGCGGGCGCCGGCCGGCAGGTCTCGGCCGGCATATACTCCGCGAACTAAAGCGTCGAGGTATTCTATTTCCTTCCGCGGCAACATGCGCCGTTGCACCTCCGATCCGCCGCACATCGCTTTCGCGCGAGTGAAGGCAGCGAACCAGTTGCTGACTTCCTCCGGAGTCGAACAATAGGAAGACAGCGTCCTGTCCGGCGTCACAATGTCGACGTGTCGCTCAAAGGTGCGCGCACCCTTTGCGTACGCGAGCAGCATCGTCGCGTCGATATCCGCCGACATTTCGTGTCCGGACCATCCGATCGCAAGGCTCGGATATCTTTGGCGGAGGAAATCGATCTGATTAAGTTCGAGCTCCTGCGACTCCGACGGATAGAGAGACACGCAATGATTGATCGCGAGCGGAATCGATCGGTTTCCGAAAAAGGTTACGATCGCATCCATGTCTCCTACCGAGGCGCCGCCCGTTGACGCAATCACCGGTTTCCGTGTTTTTGCGATCTTCTCCAGTAATGTCCAGTCGGTAATGTCCGAACTAGCGATTTTAATGATCTCGATTCCGAGCTCGACGCATAGATCCACGCTCCGCTCATCGAATGGCGTCGCCATGCGAATACAGTTGCGACGGCGGATCTCCTCCACAAGCGTCCCATAGTCGGCATCGGACAACTGCGTGTCGACCGTCTTCTTGACGTATCGGATGTCCTGCCGATCACGAAAATCTTTGTGGATAAAGTGATCGATGTCACGGAATTGCAACTTGATCGCGCAACGCACGTTGTGGTATCGCGACACTGTCGTGAAGTCGCGAATGATACGAAGTCCGCGGTCGACCGAACCCCAGTGATTGTTGGCGACTTCAAGCACGAACAGTTCGTCAAAGATATTGCGCTCGATCACGGCTTAAATTCCTCCGGAACAGCAAAGGTGGTGCGAAATCCGGCGATGAGCTCCGTCCAGGCGTGATAGCCACACGCGGTCAAAATCCGCTCAACACGGGCGTCCGTAAACTTATCGCCAATGCGATGATTTGTATCCATCACCCAACGCGGACGGTGGGTGCGGAGCCACTCCTGCGCGCCGCG
>JANXUN010000219.1 GCA_025356185.1 Gemmatimonadaceae bacterium | reverse complement strand
CCTTCTTTGCCCTTGAGGAACTGCACGTCGTCGACGAGCAGCAGATCGATCTCGCGAAAGCGGCGCCGAAAATCACCCATCTGCCCGGTCTGAATCGCGCTCACAAACTCGTTGGTAAACTGCTCCGTGCCGACATACGCGAGTCGAAGGCTCGGCGTGCGGCGCATGAGGTCGTGCGCGATCCCCTGCATGAGGTGGGTTTTCCCCAGCCCGGTGTCGCCGTAAATGAAGAGCGGGTTGTACACCTTGCCCGGGGCGGCTGCAGCCGCCTGCGCTGCCGCCGCTGCCATCTCATTGGACTTGCCGATAACAAACTGATCAAACGTGTATCTCGGGTTTAGTGGCGTTGAGATGCGCGATTGGTGCGTTGTTAGTGGCGCCGGAACTGGAGCTGCGGGCGGCTGAACGAACATGTCCATTTGCACTCGGCCGACCCGTTCTTCGTGCACCTTGAAGCGCACGTTCAGCGGATGTCCCAGCGCGACTGGCGCAAATGACGTCAGCAGGTCGGCGTGTTTCGACTCGTTCCAGTCCGCTGAAAACTGATCGGGTGCACCGACCAGCAGCGTCTCGCCTTCGACCGCCAAGGCCTCGGTGGGCTCGAGCCACGTGCGATACGTCTGCTCTGGCAGCACCTGCCGAGCGCGTAGGCGCAAGCGATCCCAGAGTTCGGCCGGCGAGAGCGACATCAGCAAGGGCGAGAGGCAGCAAAAGAATGGCGGGGGGCGAAGCTATCCCTCGGGATGTGGATAAGTCAATTGCGTGACGTACGTGAGTCCAAGCCAGTTCTGCGCGACGCGAACAACATCCGCGGCTGGCTTGACCGAAAGCCATGTCCTAGCGTATGTTACGAGGCTCTACCTCACAACGTACTCAGCACTCTCCTGTTGGCGCGCGAATCGCGCGCCGGAGCGCTGCGCTCCGTTTTGGTTCCGTATCAGCATCGTTCGCCGAGAATTGTCATGGGTAAGCCTACATACCGTCCCCGCAACACGCGTCGTATCCGCAAGCACGGTTTCCGTGCCCGCATGGAGACGAGGTGGGGTCGCGAAACCTTGAGCCGTCGTCGCCGGAAAGGCCGCAAACGCATTTCCGTGCAGATTCCGACCAAGTACACTGGCTGATTCTCCACAGGAGATCACGCGCGACACGGCTCAGGGGTCGCGCGCCTTCCCGCGCACGCAACGACTGACGCGCGGCAGCGAGATGGCAGTGGTACGAGTGAAAGGGAAGCGCGTACGCACGGCTGTTCTGGACGTGCGTGTGATCGCTTCCCTTCGTGCGTCGGTCCGGGTCGGTGTGGTGGTGCCAAAGTATGCACACAACGCCGTCGCGCGAAATCGATTGAAACGTCGGCTGCGAGAAATCGTTCGGTTAGAATGGCTCCCGCTGTTGCCGCCGATGGATCTGCTGTTGCGTGCTTTGCCGAGTGCGTACGAACACGATTTCGACGCACTTCGCGGCGAGATGCGACGCACGGTGGAGCGGTTGCAACGGATGTCGTTGGGTTCGCCGCCGTCGTTCACGTAGGGCGGTGCGAATGGCGAACGAGTTGAGTCTGACGGTTCGTCGAGTGCCGCGCGTCGCGCTGATGCTGGCCGTGCGCGGGTATCAACTGCTGCTCTCGCCGATCTTTGGCGGGTCGTGCCGGTATTATCCTTCGTGTTCTGCGTACGCGCTCGAGGCGCTCGATCGTCACGGGGCGCGACGCGGAGGATGGTTGGCGTTGCGACGCATTGCGCGCTGCCATCCGTTTCGGCCCGGGGGATTTGACCCGGTCCCTTGAGGCTGACTTCGATCACATCATGGAACCTCGCCGCATAGTTCTCGCCGTCATTTTGATGGCCGCAGTACTCGTCGCAACACCGCTACTATTTCCTACAGCCAAACCAACGCCCGCACAGCTTGCGTTGGTCGCCGATTCTGTGCGCGCCGACAGCGTTGCACGCGCGTCATCGCCTACCACCGTTGCGACAACTCGCGCTGCGACCACGGGTTCGACGGCAACAGCAACGCCTGCAGCCGCGCTCGCCGATAGTGCGCACGCGCCGCAAAGCGCGGGTGCGGCCGGCGCTGTTACAGCGCCCATCGACACGACACCGATCACGACGGCGCGCGCGGTCTATCGCACGACCAATCGTGGCGGCGCACTGATCGGTGCGCAGATGACGCAATACGAAACGTTGCAGAATCGCGTGAAAGGCAAGGGTGATGCGGTGGAGTTGGCATTACCGGGCGATGCGCTGCTGTCGTTTCGATTGGTGATGCCAGGCGACACGTTGCGACTCGATCGACAGATCTTTCGCACCACCACGACCACAGACAACAATCGCACGATCGTTCGCTACGACGCGACGGTGGCGAATCGCGCGATTTCGATTGCCTACACGTTTCTCCCCGACAGCTATCGCGTGAACGTGTCGGCGCACATTGCGTCGGCGCCGACGAATGCATTTCTGCTCGTCGATTTGCCGCCGGGATTTCGCTCGTCCGAAGCCGACAGCACCGAAGACCGTCGTCATCTCGCGTACGCGTACAAGCCCGAGGTGCAAAACGCGAAGGGCGTCGCGTTTAGTTCCGTCGATCCGGGTGAAATGAAGATCGGCACCGGTCCGCTCACGTGGGCGGTCGCGAAGAACAAGTACTTCATGGTGGGTATGCTCGCGCCCAAGGGGTCCGTGGGATTCGCCGAACTCGATGTGACCGGTGGTGTGCGCACGTCCAAGGTGGCCACGCGTGCGCAGGCGACGGCCGTGCTGCCTCTCGTGAACGGCGCAACGTCGTTTGAGGTGTACGCGGGGCCGCAGGAATTTACGCGTCTCGTCGCGATGGGTCGTGAATTTGAAACGTCCAACCCCTACGGCGGCTTCTTGCAAGGCGTCGTGCAACCATTCGCAACGATCGTCATCAAGTTGTTGTTGTGGATGAAGGCGACGCTCAACGTGTCATATGGTTGGATTCTTGTGCTCTTTGGTATTGCCGTGCGCGTGATTTTGTGGCCGCTCAATCAAAAGGCCATGCGCAGCTCGATGGCAATGCAGCGGTTGCAGCCCGAACTGCAGGCGATTCAAACCAAGTACAAGAGCGATCCCACAAAGCTGCAATCCGCGATGATGCAGCTGTACAAAGATCACGGCATGAGTCCGTTCAGTTCACTGACCGGGTGTTTGCCGATGCTGATTCCGCTGCCGGTGTTCTTTGCACTGTTCTTCGTTTTTCAGAATACAATTGAGTTTCGCGGTGTGTCGTTCCTGTGGCTTCCCGACATTTCGGTGAAGGATCCGTTCTTTGTGTTGCCGGTGTTGGTCGCGGCCACGGCGATGATTCTGTCGTTCATCGGCATGAAAGGCGTGAAGGCGAACGAACAACAAAAGATGATGATGTATTTGATGCCGGCGATGATGCTGTTCATTTTCTTCAGCATGGCGTCCGGGCTCAACCTGTACTACTTCGTGCAGAACTTGGCCTCGCTTCCGCAGCAGTGGCTGATCGCGCGTGAACGTGGGCGCGCGGGACCTGTCATCTCCGGCACACCCGTGGTGTCGCGAGCCGGATCGACGTGACGCGCAGTGCAACGATGCTCGTCGGCGGCGACGACACCATCGTTGCGCGCGCCACCCCCGAAGGTCGTGGGGCGTTGGCGGTGATTCGACTCTCAGGAGCGCACGCGATGGATATCGCGCGCGCTCTTGGCGCATTTGGCGGTGCCGTCGTGACCGCGACGACGACCGCGCCGGTGCATCGCACGGTCATGCGCGCGGCGCTCCGGCATCCACGCACGCACGCACCACTCGACGATGCGTTGGTGACACCATTTTTTGCCCCCCATACGTTTACGGGCGAGCCGCTGGTTGAACTGTCGACGCACGGCGGTCGCATTGTCGCAGACTCGGTGGTCGCGGCTTGTGTGGCGGCAGGTGCGCGCCTCGCGCTCCCAGGCGAATTCACGCGCCGCGC
>JANXUN010000216.1 GCA_025356185.1 Gemmatimonadaceae bacterium | reverse complement strand
GGTTACTATCGATTCGCCGAAAGCGGTTGCCTTCCGCTACGCGAAGATTCAGTAAAGCCGGGAGAAAGTCGCTTGCTCGACGCGCCGAAGTCCATGTAGAATATTGACTTCGGCCAGTAAGCCTCTTATGTTTTCTCAGGTGGGCGACGGCGTTCGGCCGCCGCCCTTCTGTGTCCCCGGGGGAGGGCCAACACGAAGGCTCCTCCCCTGTTTTCGTCTCCGACATGGTTCGCGTTACTCGGGTGCAGGCCGACAGCATTGCCGCGCAAATCGGCATTCTGCCAGGCACCGAACTTCTCACCGTCAACGAACGGCCGTTAGAAGACTTCCTCGACTGGGAGTTTCTGACTGCCGACGAGTCGTTTGTGGTCGCGGCGCGACTGCCAGACGGCACCGAGATCGAGTACGACATTGAGCGCGAAGACGGCGAACCACTTGGCCTTGAACTCGCGCCGCCAACCGTTCGACGTTGTGCGAATCGCTGCGAGTTTTGCTTTATCGAAGGATTGCCCAAAGGGCTTCGCAAATCGCTGTATGTGCGTGACGACGATTATCGGCTCTCGTTCGCGTACGGCAATTTCGCGACGCTGTCCAACGTCAAGGAAAAGGACATCACGCGCATCCTCGAATATCGTCTGTCGCCGCTGTACATCTCCGTGCACGCCACGCCGTGGGAAGCGCGCAAAGTGTTACTCAACAACCCGCGCGTTCCCAACATCGTCGAGCAGCTCACCCGGTTGGCAGACGGTGGCATTCAGTTTCACGGGCAGATGGTCATTGTGCCGGGCCTCAACGATGCAGAGGTCCTCGAGCAATCGCTCACGGACCTGTACAACCTTGGCGACGCGATGATGTCGGTCGCTCTTGTCCCAGTTGGCGTGACACAGTTTTCGCACCTGTACGTTGGCAAGTCGATGGATCGGGACAACGCGCGTCGCATTCTGGATGCAGTGCATCGCTGGGAAGCGCGTGCGCTGGAAGAGCGGGGTGATCGGTGGGTGTTTGGCTCCGACGAATTGTATTTGCTCTCAGAACAACCGCTGCCAGATGTTGCGCACTACGGCGATTTTTCACAAATCGAGAACGGCGTCGGTGCCGTGACGTCGCTGCGTCGTCGCGTGGCAGAAGGATTGTCGCAGCTGCCGCGACTTGATGGGCGCCGCATCGGTGTCGTGACAGGTGTCTCAATGGCACCGCTCATGCCGGCGCTGCTCGATCAACTGCACGCCGCCACCGGCGCGACGTTTGTATTGATTCCGACTGATAACACGTTGTTTGGTCCGACTACCACCACGGCAGGACTGTTGGTGGGCGCGGACATTCGACGAGCTCTCGCCGATCGACACGATCTCGATATGGCGCTCATTCCCGCGGAGTGTATCAACGACGACGGGCTTTTTCTCGACGAAGAATCATTCATCGCAGTGCGCGAAGCGCTCTCGATGCCGGTGTATCCTTCGTACGATTTCATCGACGCGCTCGTGCCAGAAGGCGACGCGACACTTCGCACCGCCGCATGAGTCTCCCTGTTGTAGCTATCGTCGGACGCCCAAACGTTGGGAAGTCCCATTTATTTAATCGCCTCATCGGCGAAGCAACCGCCATCGTCAGTGACGAAGCGGGCACCACACGCGATCGACATTTCGGACAAGCCGATTGGGCGGGTACGAGCTTTTGGCTCGTTGATACGGGTGGACTTGTTGAAGATTCCAAAGTCCCAATGGACAACGAGATTCGTAAACAAGTCATGCAGGCGATCGATGAAGCGGATCTCATGATGTTGGTTGTCGACGCCAAGATCGGTGTGCATCCAAGCGACTCGCGCATCGTCGATCTCTTGCGGCAAGCCAAGAAACCGTTCGTCATCGTTGCCAATAAAGTCGACATACCAGAAAGCAGCGACTTTTACGAGTTCTATCGACTCGGCGCGGGCGACGTGTTTCCGGTGTCTGCGCAAAACGGCAAGGGGTCTGGTGACCTGCTCGATGCCGTGATTGCAAAAATCCCTGAATCGCCGCAAGACTCGAGCGATGCAATTAGGATCGCCGTGATCGGGCGCCCGAATGTCGGCAAGTCCTCATTCGTGAATCGCTTGTTGGGTGAAGAGCGACTGGTCGTACACGATGCCGCTGGCACGACCCGCGACTCCATCGATGCTCCGATGCGCTACAAAGATCGCGACTTGGTGTTTGTTGATACGGCCGGATTGCGACGTCAATCCAAAATCGATGACGGCGTGGAATTTTACGCTGCGCTGCGCACGCGTCGCGCCATCGATAGCTCGGACGTGTGCTTGCTCATGATCGACGCCACTGAGGGATTGCAGAATCAGGATCTCAAGATCGCGACGATGGCGTGGGAAGCGGGACGTGGATTGGTGTTGGTGCTCAATAAGTGGGACTTGTACGAAGACAAGACCGACAAAAGCGCTGAAAAGTTTAAGAAGGGTGTCATAGAAAAGGCGCCGTATCTCGCGAATGTGCCGTATTTGTTCACGTCCGCAAAGACTGGTATGCGGGTGACCAAGGTGTTGGACATCGCGTTGGCGGTACAAGAACAACGCGAGCGTCGCATCACGACGTCACATGTGAACGATGCGCTGCAAGAGATCATTGCCAAGCTGCAACCACCGCAGGCTGCGGGACGCGAAGTCAAACTCAACTATGCAACTCAGGTTGAAGTCGAACCGCCTACGTTTGCGTTTTTCGGCAATCATCCAGAGCTGATTCCTGAACACTATTTGCGTTACATCCACAATCAGTTGCGCGAGAAGTTTGGATTCCTTGGATCGCCGCTGCGCATACTCATGAAACGTAAGAGTCCTCTCGAGTGACCGCGTCGATGGCTCTCGCACTGACGCTCGCGTATCTCGTGGGATCCATGCCCACGGCGTACCTCGTCGGTCGTGCAAACGGCATCGATTTACGAACAGTCGGTTCAGGCAACCTCGGTGCGACGAATGTCTTTCGCACGTTGGGGTGGAAGTGGGGCGTTTTCGTATATGTCGTCGATGTGCTGAAGGGCGCGCTTCCCGTATTGATCTTGCCAACCGTTGCTGGCGTAGCGTCGGGGTGGCCCTGGGGTGTCGCGTACGGCGTGCTCGCAATCGTCGGACACGTGCGCCCGATTTTCTTGCTGGGAAAGGGCGGTGGAAAGGGGGTCGCGACCGCGAGCGGTGTATTTCTCGCGCTCGCGCCGATTGCTGCGCTGTGCGCGATGGTGGCGTTCATCGTAACGGTCGCGTTTTCACGGTACGTTTCGCTCGGTTCCCTCGTTGGCGCGGCCGTGTTACCGATCGTGCTCGCGATTACCGAGCGCGGTGCGACGCCAATTGTCATAGTCAGTGCGGCCGTGTGCGCGTTTGTATTTTGGACGCATCGTGCCAACATCGAGCGGCTGAAACAAGGTACGGAGCGCCGCATGGGAAACCCGCGCGAGGCCGCGACGTGAGTACGCAAATGAGTGAACTCGTGGGCGATCACGTGTCACGTTCGGTGATTCCGTGTGCGGTCATTGGGGCCGGCGCGTGGGGCACCGCGATCGCCGACCGACTCGTACGCAATGGGCACCCGGTCACATTGTGGGCGCGAGAAACCGATGTGGTAAGCGCGGTCAATTCGTCGCACGAGAATCCACGGTTTCTCGCCGGCGTGTCTCTCGCTCCTGCGTTACGTGCAACGTCGGCAATGGAGGAAGCGTTGCGTGGCGCGGCGCTCGTGGTGTATGCCGCGCCGTCGCATGTGCTGCGCGGTGTGGTCGACGCCGGTCGACGCGAACTTGTTGACGGTGCCGTGCTGGCCGTTGCTACCAAAGGCATCGAGCGTGAATCACTGGCGCTGATGACGGAAGTCGTTGCGGACGTCGCACCTGTGCACGATGTCGTCGCATTGAGCGGACCAAGCTTTGCCGTCGAAGTCGCGTCAGGTCAGCCCACTGCAATTGTTGCGGCGAGTAATCGCGCTGCAGCCGCGCAGCTCGTGCAACGCGCACTGAGCGCGTCGGCGTTGCGCGTGTACACGTCCGATGATGTCATCGGTGTGGAATTGGGCGGTGCGCTGAAAAATGTCATGGCGCTTGCGACGGGAATTCTTGACGGGCTTGGGCTCGGTTTCAATCCGCGCGCTGCGTTGATGACGCGTGGACTTGCCGAGATGACCCGACTGGGCGTCGCCGTGGGCGCGCGTGCGGAGACTTTCGCTGGACTCGCTGGACTGGGCGATTTGGTGCTAACGTGCACCGGCGCGCTGTCACGCAATCGCGCTGTGGGTGTTGCGATCGGTCAGGGACTTACACTTGAGCAAGCGCTTGAGGGTAAGGACAGCGTTGCCGAGGGCGTGCTGAACACGCAGAGTGCGCGTGCACTTGCTGAACGCGCGAACGTCGAAATGCCAATCGTCGAGGCGACGTATCGGATTCTGTTTGACGGACAGTCGCCACGCGAGGCGATCGCCGAACTGATGATGCGCGAACTTCGCTCAGAGCGAGATTAGGCGTATGGCTCGCAGCGAACCCATTCAAGAGTTTTATTCCATCGGCGAAGTGTGCGCGCTGACGGAGCTCTAGCCGCATGTGCTTCGCTATTGGGAAAGCCAGTTCAAGCTGCTCAATCCGGCAAAAAACCGGAGCGGAAATCGCGTGTATGCGCGCCGCGAAGTCGAATTGATTTTGCTGGTCAAACACCTCCTGTACACCGAGAAGTATACGATTGACGGTGCGCGCCAAAAACTCGATGAGCATCGCAAGGGCGGATCATTGCGGCCCGCTGCACGCGCTGCACTTGAACTGCAGGCAATCGAATCGATCGAACGCGAACTTGCCGAGTTGCAAGCACTGTTAGACGATCGGCCAGTTCGGACGCCGAGAGCGCCAACTGTGTCCTCCCCTGACGCCTTACCGGAGCGGTAGACGGACATGCGCATTTTGTTGAGCAACGATGATGGAATACTCGCACGCGGTTTAGGCGTTTTGGAACGCGCATGCGAGCCGCTCGGCGAGATTCACGTGGTCGCACCGGATCGCGAACAGAGCGCGACGAGTCATTCGCTCACCCTGCATCATCCGTTGCGTCCCGTGCAGCTGGGCGAACGCCGGTGGCAGGTCGATGGCACGCCGACGGATTGCGTGATGCTCGCGTGTGAAGCATTGCTTGATGCGCGACCGGATTTTGTGGTGAGCGGAATCAATCACGGCCCCAATATGGGCGAGGACGTGCTGTACTCCGGCACGGTTGCAGCGGCAATGGAAGGACTTGCACTCGGCATTCCAAGCATCGCCGTGTCATTTGCAGGACGCGTGTTGCGAGATGATCCGCGACTGGAATCGCAAGTTGAATTGTTGCGCGCGCTGATCGCCAAACTCATGGCGCTGCCGCGGTTTCCAGCGCATACGTTGCTCAACATTAATTTGCCAGCAATTGAAGCCGAACACGTCAAAGGCGTTCGACTCACGCGACTTGGTCGGCGTGTGTTCAGTGACTCAATTACGCGCATGAAGGATCCGTGGGGACGCGACATCTTGTGGATCGGTGGCGGATCGGTAGAGTGGAGCGGCCCCGACGACTCTGACTTCCGCGCGGTGCACGATGGCTACATCTCCATCACGCCGCTGCATCTCGATCTCACACACAACAGCGTGCTCGACGCGGCGACGGACTGGTGGCAAGCTCCGTAGAGTCCGAGTTTCGCGGCGCGCGCCGTCGCCTCATCGAAACGCTGCAAGACAAAGGCATCAAGGATCTCGCCATTCTGCGCGCGATCGACATCGTCCCTCGGCACCTCTTTGTGCCGCCGACCGTACGCCACCGCGCGTACGAAGACAGCGCGCTGCCGATCGGCAGCGGACAGACAATTTCGCAGCCCTTCGTGCACGCGCGCGCGATCGAGCAATTGGCACTCACCGGGCAAGAGCGAGTGTTGGAGATCGGGACTGGGTCAGCATATCAGACCGCATTGCTCGCTCAGCTTGCGGCGCAGGTGTTCTCCGTCGAGCGATTCGCGGCGCTGCTGGATCGGGCGCGGCTCGTGCTCGTTGAGGCGCAGGTGCGGAACGTGTCGCTGTCACTGGGCGACGGGACGCTCGGTTGGCGTGAGTACGCGCCATACGACGCGATGATCGTCAGCGCGGGCGCGCCTCACGTGCCGCCGGCGCTTGAGTCGCAGCTGGCTGAGGGCGGACGATTGTTAATTCCGTTGGGGGACAGGGACGAACAGATGCTCACCTTGATCACCCGTCGGGGCGAATCGTTCGAGCGCCGTGACATCGTACCCGTCCGCTTCGTCCCCTTAGTTGGGGCGGGTGGTTGGCCGTCCTAGTCGCACCGCTGTGCGCTCGCGTTCTGGCGAGTCGTGTAGTCGTGACGCATCTTCGCAGCCTCTCGCCCGTCTCACCCAGAGCGCGACATGTCAATCTCCACATCTTCGATCGCTGAATCTGCATCGACCTCGCGCGCTGCAACGCACGCCGATGCCACATCACTGTTGACGCAGCTGAGTAGCGCTCCGTACGCGAGACCTGTTGCCCAAGCGTCGCCGTCACCTGCCGTCGATGCGATACTGATTGACGCGATTCGCGCGAGCGTTGGGCCGTACATTCCGGCGTCGGTTCGTACGAGCGCGCCAGTCGCCGCAACGGCTTCGTTGACACGAGAGCCTGCTGTGCATATCCCCGTCGAGATCGCGAGCGAGCAGACTCACGAGACGGTCAATCTGGAATCGTCGAACGAGCTTCCGTCGATTGACGCGTTTGTCGATCATGACGCGTGGTCGTTACACGAAGCGGGTTCCGTACTGAGCGACTTGTCCAGACAGATGCCATCGCATCAGGCGCGCGATCAGCATTTATCGTCGTCGACCGACCCGTCGCTCGATGCGTGGAGCGACGACGACATGATGGACATCATGCCCGTCTCGATCGCAGAGTCTTCTCCTGCTGACGCACAAATCTCGCGTGCTGCTGGAGTGTCGACGCCTGACGCGACGCCGGCGAGCGCATCTCATTGGGCATCCCAGGCTCGCGAGCGAGAGGCGCAAACACCGAACATTGATCGCCAAAACGGGGCAGTGCAGACCGAAGCTGCTGCGCAGTTGCTTGAATCGTTGGCTCGACGCGTGCGAGACGGCGAGCTCGTACTGCCTGGGTTTTCTACAGAGATGGGGGATGCCGCCGCGCTAGCATCGGCACTCGCGGCACTTCTCGGCGTTCGTCGCTGACAACCGTGCACAGCGACATCGATCAACGAATTCGGAAAGCGATTCGCGACGTCGCCGATTTTCCTACAGCTGGCATCACTTTTAAGGACATCACACCGCTTCTCGCAGACGCGGCGCTCACGCGCGCCGCC
>JANXUN010000193.1 GCA_025356185.1 Gemmatimonadaceae bacterium | reverse complement strand
GTGCAGCATCGAGCACCATTTTGCTCACGTCGCCTCGTACGGCCAGCGGCGTAAGCCGCGCGAACTCTGCGGCGGCGCGTTCTGCGTCGGCGTCAGCAGCGCGTAACTCTGATTCGGCGCGTGCGATTTCTGCAGGGCGCGCACCATTCTCAATTTCGCGCGACGCTTCGCGTGCGGATTCCACGCGCGCTAACGCCTGTACTTCAGCCGATGCGAGCGTGGGCGTTGCGAAGATCGCCAACGTGTCGCCTACGCGAACATGATCGCCTTCGTGTACGAAAATGCGGACGGCTCGCGACAGTATCAGCGGTCCAACGTCAACCTCCACCATCTCGAGGGTGCCGACGGCGAGATCGTTAGCTGGAACGCGTTGACACGCGCTGACGAGCGTGCACACGAGCGTGCACACGAGCGACGCGACCATACCGACCGCTTTCCGAGCGTTTCGCAACTGCGTCTGCGGTAATGGGTTCCCCATAGCGATCAACCTCAGCGGAAGCGCGCCGCTCGTCAATCTGAACTTACCGGTGTACTCTATTGACCGGTGCCGTACGGATGGTTCACTTCCTTGCGCACGCACGTCCCACCCCTCTGCCACCCGCATGGCTCCCACGATTGCCGTTCGAAAAAACGGAACCCTCGACATGACTGCCGCTGCTGCGAACGCGCGGCTCGTCGAGCATCTTGGCACGCTGATTTCACGATCTGCGCCCGTACGAAAGGCGACCGGCACATGATGCGCACGCTGTTGCACTGGTGGGCGTGGGTGTGGACCGTCCTGATCGTCATCCTCGGCACGCCAATTGTTGCGCTGATTTTTGCGGTGACCGCGCCGTTCGACCCGGGTCGGTATGCAGCCGGCCGTGCCTTTCGATTGGTAGGCGTGGTCGCCTTGCGCCTCAATGGCTTGTGGCGGTTTCGTGTGCGCGGCACGCTGGACGACCCGCGACGTCCCTATGTGGTAGTGGCCAACCACGAATCGTACGCCGACGTGTTTTTGATCAGCTGCTTTCCGTGGGAGATGAAGTGGCTGAGTAAGGATACAATGTTCAAGATCCCATTTATGGGTTGGATGATGCAGATGGCCGGCGACATCAAGCTCATTCGTGGCAAGCGCGAATCGGCAGTCGACGCGATCAATCAGTGTCGAGATCGGCTCAAGAAAAAAGTGTCGATCATGATTTTTCCAGAAGGCACGCGATCACGCACATGGGAGATGTTGCCGTTTAAAGACGGCGCGTTTCGTCTCGCCATCGAAGCGGGCGCGCCCATCCTTCCGATCGCCGTTGCAGGTACGCGTGGCGCGATGGCGAAAGGATCGTTTCGATTTTTGCCAGCTCGCGCGGTCGCACAAGTTCTCGAACCCGTGGAGACGGCGAGCATGACGCTCGCTGATATTCCGCGGCTCAAGAGTGTCGTGCGGGAACGTATCGAAGCCGGACGACTGGCGTTGGCGCATGAACTGGGGATCCGTCCGGAAGCGGTCGCCGACGATGACGCGACACCAGATGCGGCCCCTGTCGGATAGCAAGCGTGCCCCGGAGAACGAGATCGCGCTGGATGCGCTACTCTCGACTCCCGACCACGCGACGCGGCAGGCCCTCGCCTTACTCGATGGCGACATCATGATTTTAGGCGCGGGGGGCAAGATGGGTCCGACTGTTGCGCGCATGGCGCAGAATGCGAACGAGAATGTCCCGCGTCGCGTGATCGCGGTGTCGCGTTTTCGCGATGCGGCCGCCGCCGACGCACTTCGCGCGAGTGGCGTGTACGTGATACAGGCCGATCTCAGTAATCCACGCGACGTTGCGACGTTACCGGATGCACCGAACATTGTGTGGATGGCGGGACAAAAGTTTGGCACGACGGGCGATCCCGTTGGCACGTGGACACACAACGTCGTTGCGCCAGTGCTCGCGGCACAGCGATTCGCGGGTTCGCGCATTGTCTGTTTTTCGACGGGCAACGTGTACGGTCGGTCGCTCGTCGCCGACGGTGGATCACGCGAAGACGCGCCGTTGCGCCCTGATGGCGAATATGCGGCGAGTTGCGTGGGGCGTGAACGCGTCTTCGAATCGATTGCGCGCGATACGGGCTCGCCACTGTTGCTGTATCGTCTCTTTTACGCGTGCGATTTGCGCTACGGCGTCGTGACAGACATCGCCGTGAAGGTGTTGAGCGGAACGCCAATTGCGCTCGAGACGGGTTACGTGAACGTCATTTGGCAAGGCGATGCGAATCGCCTCGCGTTGCGCGCACTCACGATTGCTGGCACGCCGGCGACGGCACTCAATGTCACGGGCGCAATTGTTGCTGTTCGCGAGGTCGCAGAACGCGTTGCCGCGCACGCAAACGTGCACGCACAGTTCGATGGCATCGAGGGCGAACACGCGTTGCTCGGTAATGTCTCGGCGCTTTCAGCCGCGCTTCCACACGACGCACTGTCGCTGGATACGCTCTGCGCGTGGGCGGTCTCGTGGATTCGCGCAAACGGGCGGCTGCTTAACAAGCCGACCAAGTTCGAGGTGCGCGATGGACAGTTCTGAACGCGACCTCTCGGCCATGCGTGCCGAGCCGTTCAACGTGCGTCAGCATTTGCACAAAGGACTCGTGATTCCCGCACATCCGCTCGCCTTAACGCCACACCGCACGGTTGATGAACAACATCAGCGTGCACTCACGCGCTACTACGTTGCCGCAGGCGCGGGCGGGATGGCCGTCGGAGTGCACACCACCGGATTTGCGATTCACGACAGCGCCGTCGGCCTGTATCGCCCCGTGCTCGAACTCGCTGCAGAGACGGCGACGGCCGCACTCGCACAGGCGTCGACCTCGTCACGCGCGTTTGTGCGCGTCGCCGGATTGGTGGGCGACACGCATCAAGCCGTGAAGGAAGCCGAGATCGCGCGCACGCTTGGCTATCACTGCGGACTGTTGTCGTTAGGTGCGTGGCGCGACGCGACGGATTCGGCAATTCTCAAGCACTGTGCGCACGTAGCGGAGACAATCCCGCTGTTTGGATTCTATTTGCAACCAGCAGTCGGTGGACGACGCTTATCGTTTGCATTTTGGCGGGAGTTCGCCGAGATCGCGAACGTAGTGGCCATCAAGATCGCGCCGTTTGACCGCTACGCGACGCTCGATGTGGTGCGCGCGATCGGTGAAGCGGGTCGCGATGATATCGCGCTGTACACGGGGAATGATGATGCGATTGTCGCTGATCTGATCACAGACATACCGGTCGTCTCAGGCGGTCGCGAAACTACACGTCATTGCGTGGGTGGTCTGCTCGGTCAGTGGGCCGTCTGGACGCATCGCGCGGCGCAGTGGCTCAACGACATCAATGCGTGGCGCGCGTCGGGCGACACGTCGGTACCACGCGAGTGGTTGTCGCGCGGTGCCGCACTCACGATGGCCAACGCGGTGATCTTCGACGCGGCAAACAGTTA
>JANXUN010000172.1 GCA_025356185.1 Gemmatimonadaceae bacterium | reverse complement strand
AACAGGTTTTTCACGTCGTGCGAGCGATGGTACTTATCGACGACCGACGATTTTGGATCGTTGCCCATGCGTGCCGTGCCAAGCAAGTGTACCGCGCTTCCGGGGTCATCTGTGATGGGTGTGTCATACACCTTGGTCGCGCCGGATGCGGTGAGCAGCTCTTTGCAACGGTCCATGAAAAACTTGTACAGCCGCATGTCGTGCTCATGTTCCTTAAAGGTCGTGCGAATCGCCGG
Source organism: Gemmatimonadaceae bacterium (assembly GCA_025356185.1). Taxonomy (GTDB): domain Bacteria; phylum Gemmatimonadota; class Gemmatimonadetes; order Gemmatimonadales; family Gemmatimonadaceae; genus Gemmatimonas. The sequence continues at coordinate 3,039 of JANXUN010000172.1, read as the reverse complement.
CAGTCCCCACGCATCTTTGAGATCAGGATCGAGCGTCACCGCATTTGTTGCCACCGGCAACGACGAGGTGTGTCCATACGCCGCAGCCGAATGCGTGAACCACTGGTGCATGCGTTGCTTGTAACTCGCACCCCACTCGGGTCCGTCCGGCGGCATGCTGATCGTGCGCAACAGTGCCGGCAAATCGAAGCGCATGTCGATACCACCGCCGCCGAAAAATCCAAACTTCGCGTCGGGGATGTAGTGCTCTTGCGTGATGCGCGTGACAACGGGCCCTTTGTGTCCCTGGACTTCGTGCTCAAACAATCCGTTCGCGACGACATTGCCGTTGAACATGAGATGCTTGCCCACGTAGCCGCTCGAGTTCGCGAGACCATTCGGAAAACGATTGGACTTTGACATGAGCAGCAGTCTCGGCGTTTCTGCACCGTTCGCGCACAGCACGACGGCTTTCGCCTTCTGCACGATCTCTTGCTTGTCTTTGTCGAAGTAAATCACACCCGTGACGCGCCCTGCCGCGTCGGTTTCGATTTTGCGGACGTAACTGTCCGAACGCACTTCGCACTTGCCTGAGCGCAACGCGTCGGGGATCATCGACCAGTTCGAACCCGACTTCGCACCCCATTCACACGGAAAGCCGAGACAGAATCCGCAGTTGTGACACGGCTGACGGCCGTTGTACTCGCGCGAAAGAATGGCCATCGGCGCGGCTTTCGAACTCCATCCCAGCTTTTTCGTGCCGACTTCGAGCAGCACGCCGGGTCCCGTGACGTTAAGCGGAGGCAATGGATACGGCTTTGAACGCGGCGGCTCCCCCGGCGCCGTGCTCACTTCGCCAGAGACACCCGTCGCGTATTCCGCAGCGTTGTAATACGGCTCCATCTCTTCGTACGTGATGGGCCAATCAGCGACATTGGCTCCTGCGACTGCGCCGCGCTTCGAAAACTCGTTGAAATCGATCGGGCGAAAGCGCCAAAAGTTTCCCGTAAAGTGAAACGTGGTGCCACCGACAACGCGCGCATACTGCAAGTACTGCTTTTTTTCGGACTTCGCATCTGCAGTTTTCCGCCACGTTTGCGGCGATGTCGCAGGATCGTTCGTCCACCGATTGTTCAAGAATCCACCGACTTCGTCGTGCTCCATATCTTCGGGCGCAACATGTCGACCTTGCTCGAGCACGACCACCTTGAATCCCTTGTTGCTCAGTTCGCGCGCGACGCTCCCGCCCGCGATGCCCGAGCCAACAATGACGAAATCCACCGTTGAGTCGGTGGGATATGTGATCCCCTTAGGCATCTCTTGACGACGCGGCATTAGAGCACCCTCCCCAGCAGCGCCTTCTGATTCTCTGGCTGATCGTACCATCCAAATGGCGGATGATGTTCAAACACATGTTCTTGCCCGATGAATTTCCAACCAATGAAATCTTTGTTGCCACCGTATTTGGGCAGCGACAGAAATCCCGCGAGGGTGGCAAAGCGCATGACCCCAAAAAACGGCGTTTTTTCGATGCTCGTAAGCACGGCGTCTTGCTGCGCCGTAGTGAGCGCTGAAAATTTCGCGTTGGGACCGTGCGCTTTCGTCGTCGCCTTCGCAAGCTCCGCTAAACCTGCGTCGAACATCGGCGCTTGGTCTTTGGAAAACGTCGTGAGGCTACCGTCGATGAAATACAGCACGCCGGCCTCATGCGCGCCGGGCGAATCATCCGACGGCAAAATGCGAGACGCGATGGCATCAATCTCTTTCGCCTGATCCGCAGAGAAATGTTTGAGCTGTTGCGCTGGCGCAGGAGAGTCGGTCATCCCGTTCATCGCCGGCGTCGTGCTACTCGCCGCAGGGGCAGGTGTATCGGTTCCGCGTGCGCACGCGGCCGCAATCCACGCGGCGCCGAGTGCGGTAGCACCGACGACAAAATCGCGGCGGGAAAAGTCGAAACTGTTCGGTTGATCGGCCATAGGTACGCCTAGAATCAAAGGGTTTCGTCACTGGAGTCGCGACGAGCTCTCGCCGCGCGCGCGAAGTTACCCCCAGAGCTCGATCTGCGATAGCAAAAGCTTGCGTCCCATGGAGTTCGGCCCGTTATTCAAGGCACTCTCCTCTCCTACCTGGCGGATTTTGCATGCGCGGTTTTCGCGTCCGCAGTGCCCTGCTTTGCCTTGGCATCGCACTTGCCGTTCCCATCGCACTACACGCACAGCAATCGCTGTCGCCCCTGAGTCCTTCCGGGCAAACGATTACGCCTGCGTTTGAAGGCTGGTTCAAGAATCTCGACGGCTCGTACAGCCTGTCGTTTGGCTACCTCAATCGCAACGGCATCGAGGAGGTCGACGTTCCCGTTGGCCCGAACAATTTCATCGCGCCGGGCGCGGCCAATCAGGGGCAGCCGACGCACTTTGCGCCGCGGCGTCAGTGGGGCGTGTTCGCCGTACGCGTTCCCGCTGACTTTGGTGAAAAGAAAGTCGTGTGGACGATCAAGTTTCGCGGACAAACGTATGAAATTCCTGGCACGCTTCGCGCAGAGTGGGAAATTGACGCGATTCAAGGCGAAGCGTCTGCCGACAACACGCCGCCCCGTGTCACCATCAGCGGTGGCGTCGAAGCGCAGGGTCCGGCCGGTAGTGCGCCCCCGACGATGCAGGGATCAGTGGGAAAGCCACTGAGCATTAACGTGAGCGTGAAGGATGACGCGAAGGCCGAGCCGATTGCGCGATCTGCAGCGCCAGTGGGACTAGCATGGTTTCTGCATCAAGGATCAGGCGCTGTGAAGTTTGCGCCCCCCACAGCAACTCTTACCGCAACAGGAGGGACGTCAATGACTACGGCAACTTTCTCGGCCCCTGGCGAATACCTGCTGCGCGTGCGCGCCACGGACTCACCGGTGGCGAGTGCAGGACATGCGCAGTGCTGCTGGACAAACGCCTTCGTCAAAGTGGTGGTGACCCCATGAACATTCGATACGCATTCGGTATTGGCGCACTCGCGAGCATTGTCAGCGTTGGGCATGCGCAGACCGTCAAGACGATGATCCAACCGAAGGAC
>JANXUN010000156.1 GCA_025356185.1 Gemmatimonadaceae bacterium | reverse complement strand
TGCCGCCCGCGCCGCGATTCGCGGTGTGTAACAACGGATACAAGAAATTCTCGGCGTCGGGATAGTCGGCGTACCAGTCTTTGAGTACGAGATCTGTTTGTCCGGCGCGCGCGGCGGCGCGCATGGCGCTTGCGTCGCGTTGCACAATTTTTACGCGAATGCCCGCCGAGGCGAGATACGCTTGAATGCTTTGCGCGAGGCGCGCGAATTGCGGCGTTTGTGAACACCAGAGTTCGACGTCCACGCCGTTCGGATGTCCGGCTTGTGCAAGCAACGCGCGCGCCGCCGTGGTGTCATACGTCAGTACTCGGCGGGTGGTATCTGCGCCTTCGAGTGACGGCGGAATAACGCCTGCGGCAACGCGTCCACGTCCTGCTAACAGTTGCTTCAGCAGTGTGGGCACATCGAGCGACATCGCGATCGCGCGACGCACGCGGACATCGGTCAGTGGTCCGCGCGTGTTATTCACACCGATGTACCAGAGTCGCAGCGCGGGTGCACTGACTAAACGTGCTGACTTCGCGTTCGCCTCAGTCCACGATTTGGTTTGATCTTCGGGTACGTACAAGATATCAACGGTGCCACTTTCAAACTCGGCGACCGCGGTGGACGGCTCGGGAATGATGCGCGCGACGAGCGTGTCGATTGTCGGCGCGCCGCCAAAGTAGTCGGCGTTGCGGGCAAACTTGAGATAGTCGTCGTGCTTCCATGCGACGAGTTTCCACGGTCCGGTTCCCACGGGATGTTCGCTGAAATTTGTGTCGACCGTATTGGGCACCATCGAGGCAATGGGCATCGCGAGTAACTTCGGGAAAATCGCGAACGGTTCTTCGAGCGTGATCACGACGGAGCTGTCATCGCGGGCGGATATGCCGAGCGCAGTGCCTTTTCCTTCGGAGAACGCGCGCGCGCCGCGAATCGGATACAGCGGCCACAGCGAGCCCGCTTTTGTTGCGGGATCGAGCACGCGTGTGAGTGAATGCACGACGTCTCGCGCCGTAAACAGCGAACCGTCGTGAAAGTGAATGTTCGTACGCAGATGAAACGTGTACACGCGTCCATCCGCACTCACGTCCCATGCGCGTGCAAGCGACGGTTCGACGCGTGCGTCGGGGGTGAATTGCGTGAGTCCGTCAAAGAGATAGGCGACGGCGCGTCCCGTTGGCACATCGGTCGCGCGTGCGGGATCAAGCGACCGAGGGTCGTACCAGTCGCGTGAATCGACGACGGTATGTCGCACCGCGGTCGAATCTGCTCGACCACAGGCCGCAAGTGCGGCCACGAGTGCGAAGTTGCCGAGCAATTGTGTGCGCCACAGAGGGGAAATGCGTTGCATACCGGTGTTGACTGAGAGGCAGTGCGAGGAGAGCTTTCCCTCACAAACTACCGAGATATTTCCCCCTTCGCGTGCGCGGAGTCAGAGCTCTCTTTTTTACCCTCCTCGCTCTTGTCGCCGTCTCGGTCGCCCTTCCGGCGTCCGCACAGGATCTGTCCTGTGATCGCGGCGACCGCGAGGTGCGCACCCTGCGTTTCATAGGGAATCGCGAGTTTTCGGCGACGACGTTGGCGGCCAATCTCGCCACGCTCCCCTCCAGCTTTTCCGGTCTGCCGATCATCGGCGAAAAGCGCTGCCTTGATCCGATCGAGTTCGGGCGCGACGTGCAGCGACTCGCGACGATGTATCGTCGGCGCGGATTTCCTGATGTCAAAGTCGATACGATCGTCACGACGCTGCGCCCGGGTGTGATCGAGATCACATTCACCATTCTCGAAGGCGAGCCGATGCGCGTGGCGGCGCTCGCACTGCGCGGCGCCGAATCCATGCCGGAAGTTGCCCAAGTCGCGCGTGATTTTCCGTTGAAGGTTGGTGGTGTCTTCGATCGTGGCGCGCTGGAAGCAGGGCGTGACACCTTGGTGCGGCGCTTGCGCAATCGTGGTTTTCCGCAAGCCGAAGCGCTGTTGGGATACACCACCGATGTCGCGAGGCACACGGCCGATGTCGAAGTGACCGTCGTGCCCGGAACACGCGCGCGTCTGGGGCGCATCGCACTGAATGTCGACACGATTGCTGGTGGACCCCGTCGCGTAGCGGACGCGACGATTCGTCGCACCCTCGGGCTGCAGACGGGCGATTGGTATTCCACGCGCGCGATTATCGACGCGCAGCGCAACTTGTATCAGACGGATGTGTTTCAGCGCGTCGATTTACAACCGGATACTGCGCAGCCACCCGGTGATTCGATTGTGAATCTTGTTGTTTATCTCGTTGAGGGCGATCGGTGGGCGGCGCGCGGCGGACTTGGATGGGCCACGCTCGATTGCTTTCGCATGCAGGGCGCACTCACGGATCGCGATTTCTTGCCGTACGCACAGCGACTGGAGTTGAGTGCGCGCATTAGCAAGATCGGCATCGGTGCGCCGCTCGATGGTGCGCCGGGACTGTGCCAAGGACAAGCGAGCTCCGATCCGTACAGTCGCACGTTGAACTACTACACGGCGATCACGATTCGACAGCCGGTGCGCACGCAGCAGTCGCGCGTCCCGACGATCACCGTGTTTAGCTCGACGCTGTCTGAATACAAGGCCTACCTGCGTCGAACGCCAATTGGTGGCGGCCTGTCGTTTAGCAATCCGCTGCAGTCCGAATTTCCGAGTACGCTGTCGTATCAGATTGAGCTGGGTCGTACGGAAGCCGAGCCCGCGTTTTTTTGCGCTGTGTTCAACGCCTGTGATTCCGAGTCTCGAAAATTCTTGCAGCGCAATAATCGTTTAGCTGCCATCGAGTATTCGATCGCCCGCGAAGATGCGAATGATCCACTGCGTCCCACCATGGGGACGTCGCTGCGATTTAGCGCGCGACACGCGTCGACGTTTATCGGTTCCGACCGCACGCAGCAGTTCAATCGCGTGACGGGCGATGCGACGTGGTATCGCGCGTTGATCGCAGGCACAACGCTCACGCTGCACGCGCGTGGCGGCATGGTGTTTGGCGGGTCGACGACGCCATCGCTCGCCAACTTTATTCCGCCGCAGGAGCGCCTGTACGCTGGCGGTCCGACCACCGTGCGCGGCTTTCGGCAAAATGAGCTCGGCCCCGCTGTGTACATCGTGAATCGCTACAGTACGGTGTCGGCAAGCGGCGTGAGCTACTATCGCGCGGACAGCGTGGAAGCGCAGGAACGCGTGGTGCCCACCGGTGGCAACACACTGTTTGTCGGCAACGTTGAAGTGCAGACTCCAAGTCCCATCGCGCCGCGCATCCTGCAGTTGGCGGCGTTTGTCGACGCAGGCCGACTGTGGAACCGCGGTACCGCCAGCAGCAGTCAGTCGTTGGCGGATGATAGCCCCGCGGTCAAGGTGACGCCCGGGATCGGCGTGCGCATTGTCTCACCGTTCGGATCGATTCGCATCGATCTTGGCTACAATCCCTATCAACTGCCAAGTGGCGCTGCGTATTTCAATGCGCCACTGCAGGCAGGCGTTGCGCCGTTGTACTGCGTGAGCCCGGGAAACACGCTGGCCGTTCGCGCATCAAGCGCGAGTGGCGCGCCACCGGTGCAAGACGCTGGCGCGTGTCCATCCAGTTTTCGACCAGTACGCGGGCCGGGACTTCTCAGTCGACTCAATCCAAGCATTTGGATTGGGCAAGCGTTTTGATGGCGCCGCGACGACGCACCGTCGTTCTCGCTACGGCTGCTGTGTTGCTGGGATTCGTCACGCTGTGTATCGCATCGGTGGCGACACTCACACAGACGGATTCGGGTCGCGCGATGCTGTTACGCGCGTTGATGCCTGTCGCGCAGACCCTGTTGCCTGGACAGCTGTACGTGGGTCGCGTGAGCGGCAGTCTGTTCACCGACATCACGATCGATTCGCTTGAAATACGCGAACCCACTGGTGGCGCGTTTATTCGCACCGGTCCGATTCACGCCACATACGATCCGCGCGATTTGTTGGATCGTCGCATTGTGATCAAGACGTTGGACATCACGCGCCCGTTGATCACGCTGATCGACTACGGCAACGACGACTGGAACTGGAAGCGCGCGCTGCGTCGCAAGGGTCCCAAGCTCCCGCACCGCCCGGGAAGTCTTGGTGACTACATTGTCGTCGACACGACAACCGTGCACGAAACGACGCTCCTGTGGCGTCAACCGTGGACGTTGCCTGACTCGCTCACGGGCGCGAAACGCGATAGCGCCGTGGCATTTAATCTCGCGCGAATTGATGGAGAGATTCGCCGCGATGGCAGTCGTTTCACACGCATCTGGCGTTTCGTGCGCGGCAATATCGCACTCGGCCGCACGCGCATCGCCGATCCCGATTCGGCGGGCGCCGTGTTCGGCGTGAAACGCATGGATGTCGTGTGGGTGTATCCTCCGTTTTACTTCAACGAATTTCACGGCGCCGTGCGCTGGCTCGGTGACAGCGTATGGGCCGACACGGTCAAGTTCCGACTCGAGCGATCACGCGGCCGCGGCGATCTCAAGATTGTGTGGGGCAGCAACTTGCCAGTGCGCTACGACATTCGCGTGCACGGCGACAGCGTGGCGATGAGCGACATTGCGTGGATTCATCCGTCGTTGCCAACGACCGGTGGTGGCACGATGGACCTCACCATTCGCAATGATCCGCGCAATTTGAACATCATCGAGTACGCGATCCGCAACATGGATGCGCACTCGATGCAATCGCGCATCATGGGACGCATGACGTACGGTGTCGGCGGCGAGCAGCTACGCATTACCGACGTATCGCTGAACCTCGCGCCGGCGCACACCGATTTGCTGCGCTACTTCAACGGCGTCCCATTCCCGTTGGACTGGCAAGGGCGCGTGAGCGGGACGGTGCTGGCGCGCGGTGGTCCCGTTCGACGCTTTCAGCTGGATCGAGCGACGCTGTCGTACGACGATGCGCATGTCGAAGGCGCGCAGTCACGCGCAACGCTCACAGGGATGGTGGATATTTATAAGCCGAGTGAGGCGGTGCTGAGCGCTGTGCTTCTCAACATTGAACAGCTTGACTTACGTACGCCGCGTTTTGTGAATCCGCTGTTTCCCAAGTTGAATGGATTTGTGCGCGGCTCGATGCAATTGGATTCGTTGTGGTACGACGCGCGATTCTCCAACGCCGATATAGAACACGTCGACGGTTCCGGCCAACCGTCGCACGCAACGGGATCTGGGCGCTATACGATTCTGAAAGATGGCGTGCGCTTTGATGTCGATATGCAAGTCTCGCCGTTGTCATATACCACGCTGTCACGCTCGTACCCCGGATTTCCAGTGCGCGGTACGGCTGTCGGAAGTATCCGCGCGGCGGGCATGGCCGAAGACTTCTCCCTGCAGATGACGCTCGCTGGTGAAGGCGGCGAGATTTCGTACTCGGGGCGCGCTGACGGTCTCGAGCCCATTTACGGCGCGACCGGCCAGTTCTATCTGCGTAGCGCCAATTTGCAAGCGCTGTTCGGTGACTCGCACATTCCGCTCACACGACTGTCGCTTGCGGGTAATCTCGCAGTGCGTGGTGCGGATCTATTGTCACTGCGTGGACCGTTGCGCGCATCGATCGATGAGTTTTCGCGAGTGGCCGACGTGCGCGTCTACAGCGGGTCAGCGCGCATGTCCTTTGACTCGGGCGTGGTGCACATCGATACGTTGGCCATCGAGAGCTCCGCACTGCGCCTTACCGCGCGGGGCGGCATTGGACTCGTTGCAGGACGACCCGACACGTTGCAATTCAGCGCCGCGATCGACTCACTCGGTGGACTGCGGCCGTGGCTCGACCAGATGGACTCGACTGCGCGCCTCGTCGCGTCGACAGACACGTTGCGCGGCACCATCGAACTGCGTGGGCGAGTATATGGCACGATCGATACCGCGGACGCTCGCGGGCTCACGCTCGATGCGCGCGCCGATGGCGCCGACGTCGTGTTTGGCGCAACTCGCACGATGCGCTTCGGTCTCTCCCTTGGCGTTACCGACGTGATGCACGGCGGCAATGGCACGCTGCAAGCCACGCTGGATTCAGCGCGAGTTGCCGGTATTGATATCTCGTCGGCGACTGGTCGCTCGACCTTGCGAAACGGGCTTGCCGAGCGATTTGGCATGGAGTTTCGTACGGCATCCCAAGCCCGACTAGGTGTGGTTGGTGGTCTGCGCCGGTTGGGTGACACGACCATGATGCAACTCGACACACTGTCAGTGCGTGTCGACAGTCTCCAATCCGCGGCGCGCGGATTTTCACTCGCAGCGCCAGCGGTGTTCCGATTTATCAATGGGCGCGCCGGCTCGCTCGACTCGCTGGTACTGGTGCACACCGACACGGGGCGCATGGCATTGCGCGGATTCATCGGTGATTCCGGTGCGATCAACGGCCGGTTCGACGCGGATCGCGTGCCGCTCGCAGATCTCGGACGGTTGCTCGCCACCGACGCATTAGGTGGCGGAACGGCGACGGCGTCAGTCTCGATCGCCGGCAGCAAGGAACATCCGCGCATGGAGGGTACCGTCGCACTTCGCAATGCGCTGGTCGCGGGGATGCGATTTAGTGTACTCGACGTAAACGCCCATTACGACTCGTTGCGTCTCAATGCTTCAGCGTCGCTCGGTGTGCAAGGCAAACAAGCGCTCGCCGCCACGGCGTCGCTGCCGTTGGACTTGGCCTTGGTGCCAGGGCGCACGCGTCAACTGGATCAGCCGCTGTCCGGTCGGCTGTTTAGTTCTCGCACTGACCTCGCGCTGCTCGAGTCGCTGTTTCCCGACGTCACCAGCGCGCGCGGTCGATTGTCGACCGATGTCGAGCTGACCGGAACATGGGAGCGTCCGCGCTTTCGCGGACAACTGTTGATGGATAGTGCATCGCTCACGCTCGCGAATCTCGGCGTGCATCTCGATAAGGCGTTCGCCGACATTTCGCTTACCGACGATACGGTGTTCATTCGACGCTTTGGTGCGACGAGCGGAACAGCCGCCGACTCACTCGGCATTAGCGGCAAGGTTGCTGTTGTTGATCCGCGCAAGCCGGTGTTCGATCTACGAATGACGGCGAACAATTTCCTGGCAATTGATAAAGCGCGCACTGCGACGGTCGTGTTGACTACGACCACGCCGATCTCGCTCATCGGATCGAGTGCCGCGCCCCGCGTGCGCGGCGCGATCCGCATTGATCGCGGCCGCTTGTACATTCGCGCGCTGGCACAACGTCGCGGTTTGGATCTGACTGACAACAGCGACATGCTCGACAGCAGCACATTCTTAGGTGTCAACGCACTGCTGCCAGACGCGCCGAACGCGCTGATTCAGAACTTGGTATTGGACAATGTGCGCGTGAACATCGGTGACGATGTATGGCTGCGCTCTCCGGAAGCCAACTTAAAATTGGGGGGGACGCTCCGCGTGACGCGCGCGGTCGGTCGCGATGGCTCGCGCGCGCGTCTCGCACTCGCAGACTCACTCACGGTTGAACGCGGGACCTATCAACTCAACTTAGGAATCGCACGTCCCGGCTTTGAAGTGGAGCGCGGCGTCGTGCGATTTTATGGTGATCCCGAGTTGGAGCCAGCGCTCGACATCACCGCATTGCATACCGTGCGCGAGTTACGCGCGAACTCCAATCGGCAAAACGTCAACATTCGTGTCAGCATCGGCGGAACGATTGATCGTCCAACGTTAGCGCTCTCCAGCGCGGACAATCCGCCGCTGCCTGAAAGTGACATGCTCAGCTACTTGGTGACCGGTGAGCCCGCGTACGCGCTCTTGGGAACCGACCGCGCCGAGCAAGGCGCGACCTTGGCTTTGCGTTTGGCCGGGAGTTATTTGTCGTCGCGATTGGCTGGTGGTCGATTTGACGTCGTTCAGATCGAGCCGTCCGCACTGGCGCCTGGTGATGCAGCCAATTTGCGCGATAGCGGGCTCGGAATCTTGGCCTCGACGCGGGTCGGCGTTGGCGGCCAGCTTGCGCGCAACACATACTTTTCCTTCACGACTGGTCTGTGTGGCTTGGCCCCCCAAAGCGGCGGTGGGGACGCGCTTTCACTCTTCGCGTCGGGTCTGGGCGTGAAGCTGGAACGCCGCTTTGATCGCGGTTATTCGGTGGCGCTTGGGCTCGAACCATCGTCGAGCGCGCAGTCGTGCGGGCGTCTCGGAATCTCGCGAACGTTCCAGCAAACGCCGCCGCAGATCGGCATCGATTTCTTTCGCGCCTGGACGTTCTAGCGACGTCATCCCGCGCGGGGTCATGGAGACGGCCTAAACTGTTTCCTGCACCGCGCTTGGCTCGTCCTTGATGATTACATGTCTCACACGATTGTTACTCCCTCCGTTGCCGTGATTCCGACGCTCGACGAGATCCTTGGCGGCATCGATAAGGCCGACTCGTCAGCCGGACGCGTTCACGCTGCCGCCGCAGCATTGCATGCGTTGGGCTTTGAGCGCGTCCTGATCACGCTACGTGATGCGTCGTTGAACGTGACACTAACGGTGACTGCTGGATCGCCTGAAGTCGCGCTTGGGTCGAGCTACGCCTTGCAGCCGCTGCCGGGCGCCGTGTGGCGTCGACGGTTGGCGCAACTGGACCGCTTTCGTGTCGGCGAGCTGTATTTGCTCGATGGCGCCGATGCGTGGGTGGCGCGCGAGTTTTTTGCGCACGAGCCATCGGCGCGCAGCGATCGCGAGTCGTGGTTGAAGACCGATCTGATTCTCGCGCTGTTGTACGGCGCGAATAGTGAACTGTTGGGCATCGTGAAAATGGCAGCGCCACGCGATGGACGCCGACCGCATGAGGCATTGCGGCGCGACATCGCGAGTATCACGCGTCATCTGGCCGCACGCATTGGCTATGACGCGCTACAGGGGCTCGCCCAACGCCGCGCCGAACGGTTGCAGCGTCTGCAAGAGGCGGGTGCCGCGATGGCCCGCTCTCTGGATGAGCATGAGATCATGCGCGAGCTGGCGCGGCAGGCGATGCGCGCCACGCGCGCAGACGGCGTCACCATCGGGCAGCCCGATCTCAACAACGATCTGCTGGTCACCGCGCTCCGCACGCTGCGGGGCGCAGAGCGTGCGCGCGGTGTGGTGCGATTGGGCGATGGAATTATTGCGGAGGTCGCCCGTACTGGGCGTCCGGTCCGCGTCGGCGATCGCGACGCAGATCGCGCGCGCGAAAAAGCAGGAGTCGCGCCGCCGCTGTCTACGTACGATGTCGTCGGTGATTCTGGGCCTGCCGCGTCGTTGCTTGGTGTGCCGCTACTCGCCGGTATTCATCTCGTTGGCGTGTTAGCAGTTCATGCGGCGTCGACCGAAATCTTTAGCGCCGAAGACGAAGAAGTGCTGGCGACCATGGCCTCGCAAGCAGCGACGGCCATTGCCAACGCCCGTCGATACGCCGAGAGTGAGAAAGAGCGCCGTCAAACCGAAGCATTGGCAGACGTCGCGCGCGCCGTCGGTGAGTCGCTCCGACTTGGCGAAGTGTTGCGCTTGATTCTCCGACACGCCGTTTCGTTGCTTGGTGTCGAAGGCGCATGTATCGCACTGCGCAATGATGACTACATGCACATCGTTGCAGCGGTCGGTGCCGCGAATGTGTTGGCGGGCGTGCACGTGCCGATGGCGTCAAGTCTGCTCGGTCAATGTGTTGCCGAGAACGAACTGATCGTGAGCAACGACTTTGAAAACGATGCGCGGTCGTCAAAAACCATTCAACGTTTAGCGCAAATTCAGCGAACCGCCATTGCGCCGTTGATGACGGCGCGCGGTACCATTGGCGCGATCTCTGTCATCAATCGCGACACGCCGTTCACGGACGAAGACGCGCGCGTGTTGCAGCGCTTGGCCGATCACGTGGCCGTGGCCATTGTGAACGCGAGACTTTTTGAAGAAGTGGAGCGGGCGACTCGCGAGTGGAAGGTCGCGTTCGACGCGATTGCGAGCGGCATGGTTGTGCTGGATGAGGCGCTGTTGGTGAAGCGATGCAACGCGCGCGCGGCCGAACTGTGCGGGGTGACGATCGCATCGCTGCTCGCGACGCCATTTGGCTTGTCGTTGTTAGGCTCGAGCGTCGCCGCGATGGCGTCGCTCGAAGTCCTTGTGCATCGCTCGCTAGCCGAGGGTGAGTCGGTGCGCGAAATCGTGCGTGACGAGGCAGGCGGCAAGCTGTTTGAGTTTTTGGTCGCGCCGCATCCTGACGGAGGATGCGTGGTGACCTTCGATGATGTCACCACGGTGCATCGACTCGCCGAACGTCATCGCCGCGTGTTGGAAACGGTTTCCGACGCAATCGTGATCACGGGCCTTGATGGCCGCATCTCGTTCGCGAACGTCGCCGCACAGGCGCTGTTCCGCGTCGAACAACTGGAAGGACGACTCTCGGCAACTCTCACCGCGCCGGACTCCGTCGCCGAAGTCAGCGCACGCGAGCGCTCCGCGCTTGCTGGAACGCCGCAACGCTACGAGTGCACGGTGATTCGTTCGGATGGTGAGCGTCGCGCGGTGTCTGTGAGCAGTGCGCCGTTATTTGAAGTCGGTCAGGTCACGGGCACGGTTGCGTGTTTGCGCGACATGACCGATCAGCGGGAGAGTGCACAGGCGCTCGCGCGCTCCGAAGCCAACTACGAACGGCTTGTTGAATCCGCGAGTGATGCAATTTTCACGGTCGACGCCAAAGGACGTTTCACGTCGGTGAATCGCGGGCTCTTGGTCACGGCCGGTCGCTCCCGCGAGATGGTGCTTGGCGCGCCGTGCACGACCTTCGTGGATGCGCGTGATCACGGCATTGTCGACCGGTTGCTCGCGCGCACGTTTGCTGGAGAGCATCAGCGCGAACAGTTGCGCTTTATTGATGCCCAAGGACAAGCGCGCGTGGGAACCATCACCACGGCCCCGATTTTTGAAGACGGCATGGTGGTGGGTGGTCTGGGCATCATGCACGATGTCACGGACGAAGAGTTGCTTCGCGAAGCGAGCGCACAGCAGTCGCGCATGTCCGCAGCGGGCGAACTGTTGCACGGTGTGGCGAATGAGCTCAACAATCCGCTCACGGCATTGCTCGCCGTCGCGGATCTGCAATTGGCATCGGGGGGGCTCGCAGGCGGTGATCGCGATGCGATGACGCAAATCGCATCGCAGGCACATCGCGTGTCGCACATTTTGTCGGCACTGCTTGATGCAACGGTAACGGGACGCGAACCGATCGCGACGTTCGACGTTGATCAGACGATTCGTCGTGCCATCGAATGGCACGGCTACACACGCCGCGCCGCAGGCATCACGATCGAAACAGCGCTGTCGGGCGCCCTGCCGCTTGTGCAGGGTGATGGACAACGATTGCAGCAAGCGTTGGTGAACTTGCTGGCCAACGCAGACGAAGCGATCGCTGAGTCGCGCAGTGAGCGTCGTATCCATGTGATCACGCGCACCGAGCGTGGTCGCGTGCTCATCGAAGTGTCCGACACTGGTCATGGCATCGCTCCCGCGGACCTTTCCCGCGTTTTTGATCCGACATTCACGACCCGCGGCAGTCGCGCGGGCAAAGGATTTGGACTCTCAATCGCACGGCAAATTGTGCATGAGCATCATGGCACACTGACGGTGCGGTCGTCGCTGGGGCAAGGCACAACGTTCACGTTGTCGCTGCCCGTGGTGATCGATGCCTCGCCTGGGGCCGCGGCAGCGCGGCGCACACCGGCGTCAGTCGTGAGTGTTGCGAGTGATGAGCCGCATGTGGAGAACGCAGGCTCCGGGCGCGGTCGTCTCTTGTTAGTCGAAGACGAATCGACGCTGCGCAATGCGATCTCGCGCTACCTCAGGCGTCGTGGCTATGACGTCGAGACTGCCGAATCCGGCGAGAGTGCGCTCAGTAAGCTTGAAGCAAGCGAGTATGATTTGGTGTTGCTGGATTTGCGGCTCCAGGACATGTTGGGGAGCGATGTCTACCGCGTGATGGAAGAACGGCTGCCGAAACAAGCACAACGTGTGCTGTTTATGACTGGCGATCTGAGCCGCCAAGCCGCTGCAGATTTTGTGCAGACGTCTGGCCGACCGGTGATCGCCAAACCGTTCCAGCTCGCGGAACTCGACGCGCTCCTCGCATCGCTTGTGCACCCCGCGTAGCACGGACGCGTCACACCCTCAGTCACCGGGCTTGTGCGGAAAACAGTTCGAACCGCCGTTGCTCCACTGCTCAGCGACGCGCACATCTCCGCGTCCGTTGCATCGCAGTTCACACATGGGGACGTGCTGACGGTCCTCGAAAACCAAGGCGACTGGGTGCGCGTCCATGGTGTTGACGAGTATGTCGGCTGGACGCACACCGGCTATCTCACGGATACCTCCGGTGACGAAGCGTCGTGGCGCGTGTCATTGGGCGCCTCTGTAATCACCGCCGAGGGAACCCAACGCGCGCTGCCGCTTGGAGCACGCATTGCTCCGACCGACAAGATTCACAGCGGTGCGTGGTGTGCGGCGACAGACCGCGCGACACAGTTTCCGCGTGACGCGGCAGCCATTGCGCGCAGTGCTGAAACGCTGTTCGCCAACGCGAGCTATCTATGGGGCGGCGTGACACCGTGGGGGTGCGATTGCTCCGGATTCGTGCAACGCATTTTTGCACTGTATGGCGCGCCGTTACCGCGTGATGCGTGGCAACAAGCCAATTGTGGCGCAAGCACGGATGCGCGGGTCTCGGACACTCATGCAGCAGGCGATCTGCTATTCTTTTCCGACCGCGACGATGCGCGCGTGACGCATGTCGGCATCGCGCTCACGAACGGTCGAATGGTACACAGTGCGCTCCGACGCGGTGGTGTGACCGTGGAATCGCTCGATGCAGACGATCCGTATTGCGCGCGATTGCGTCGTCAGTGTGTCGACGTGCGCCGCGTGCTGTAGGCTCGCGACCCTACGACACCATCGTCGTACCGGGAACGGCACGAGCCAGCGCGTTTGAACGCACGTGCAGCAGCGCTTCACCGCTCTCGACGTCATCGATCGCCACCACCATACGAAAGTCGCCGATCATATCCAACGGCAGATCGATTTGCACCAGCACAGGCAAATCCATCTCGATCGTTGGATGCGGTGGTGCGGCAATCGCAAGCTCGGCCGATGACGACCACAACGCGGCGCCGCGCGGATTCAGCCAGCTCAACGTCATGTTATGGGAGCCCACGTCTGACGCCGAACCCTTCAGTCGCACCACCAGCGTCGCGCGAGGGTGGAGGGCCGGAAATTGGCCGACGTGGACGGCGTCAAATACGCCGAGAATGTTGAGTTTCCCTTCTTGGGAAAGATTCGCGGCATCGGCGAATAGCGCAAAAGAAACATGCATGCCGACAAGGTACACGATGCGCGGCCCGACGCCTAATTTTCAGAATGTCTTCCCGTCAGTCTTTTGGTGCTACCGACGCCGGGCTGCTGCTGATGGCCCTGATCTGGGGCATCAACTACAGCGTGGTAAAAGCCGGCTTGCATGACCTCTCGCCGTTGGCGTTTAATGCGCTTCGTGTTGCGCTTGCGGCAGTGACACTCGCGGTCGTCGCGCTTGGCATTCGTAGCACGCCGTGGCCGACGCGTGGCGAGACCGTTCGCCTGCTGTCCCTCGGACTCATTGGCAACGGGCTCTATCAGCTGTTCTTCATTCTGGGCATCGCCCGGACGCCCGTTGGCGTCACCGCGCTTATGTTCGCAGCGGGACCAGCGTACATCGCCATCATCGCGCACCTCGTTGGGCGCGAACGGCTACCTCGGCGAGGATGGGCGGGTATTGGCTTGCAGCTCATTGGCGTTGCATGCGTCGCGGGAAGTGCGCGTGGCGGCGAGGCGGGCGGCAACCCGATGTTGGGCACAGCGCTCATTGCCAGCGGCAGCATCATGTGGGCGATTTACTC
>JANXUN010000118.1 GCA_025356185.1 Gemmatimonadaceae bacterium | reverse complement strand
GCGGCTACCGACTCATCACGCGCACGCGTTGCCGCACCGAAAATCAGTCGCACGGTTGGCAATCGGGCCGCCGACCACGTCGATGCGATCCGTAACGTGATGCGTCAGTGGTACGGTTTTTATAACGGCTACGATCCGCTTTTTTCGTGGTGGGCTACCAATCCGTATCAAAAGCTCGATGAGTCAATGCAACGCTACGCGCAAACGATTCGTTCACGCATCGTTGGATTATCTGCCGCACCGACCGTTGCGGCGGCTGCCGCGGCAGGCGGCGCCGCGCGAGGTG
This sequence comes from Gemmatimonadaceae bacterium, assembly GCA_025356185.1. Lineage (GTDB taxonomy): Bacteria > Gemmatimonadota > Gemmatimonadetes > Gemmatimonadales > Gemmatimonadaceae > Gemmatimonas. Next base: position 5,475 of record JANXUN010000118.1, on the reverse strand, counting down.
GCGGAGCAGGCGCTGGTGCCGGCGGCGGGGGACGCGGCGGTGGTGCGGCGACCGACAACACCGGTCCAATCATCGGCGATCCAATCGGTGCAGAGGGCCTTGAGACCGATTTGCGTCACGAAATGATTCCGTACACGGCCCCTGAACTTATTGCGATCGCCGAAAAGGAATACGCGTTCAGTTTGAGTGAAGCCAAAAAGGCCGCGCGCGAAATGGGTTTTGGCGACGATTGGAAAGCGGCGATGGAGAAGGTGAAGAACACGTATGTCGAACCGGGCAAACAACCCGATCTCATTCGCGACCTTGCGCGTCAAGCCGAAGCATTTTTTGATCAGCACGATTGGATCACGATCCCGGCGCTCGCGCGTGAAGACTGGCGCATGGAGATGATGTCAGCAGATCGGCAGCGCGTGAATCCGTTCTTTCTGGGTGGCGACATGATCCAAGTGTCGTATCCCACCGAAGACATGACCGACGACGAAAAGTTGATGAGTCTACGCGGGAACAACCCGCACTTTTCGCACGCCACGGTGTTTCACGAACTGAATCCCGGCCACCATTTGCAAGGATTCATGTCGGCCCGCTACAACTCGCATCGCCGACTGTTCTCGACGCCGTTCTGGAACGAAGGGCAGTCGCTGTATTGGGAGATGTTTTTGTGGGATCACGATTTTCACGTGACACCCGAAGATCGCATCGGTGCGCTGTTTTGGCGCATGCATCGCAGCGCGCGCATCATTTTTTCCCTCAATTTTCACTTGGGCAAGATGACGCCAGAACAGGCGATTCAATTCCTCGTCGACACGGTCAACTTTGAACGCGCGAACGCCGAGGGTGAGGTCCGTCGCTCGTTTAACGGCAGCTATTCGCCGACCTATCAAGCGGCGTACATGTTGGGCGGGCTCGAATTGCGCGCGCTGTACAAAGAGATGGTGATGTCGAAAAAGATGACGGATCGCGAGTTTCACGATGCCGTGATTCAGGGCGGGCCGATGCCGATCGCGATGATTCGCGCGCGACTGCTTAAATTGCCACTCACGCGTGAAGGGCTCACGCCTTGGCGGTTTGCAGACGATCTGCCGCCACCGCGGCCGTTCCCGGTCAAAGCCAAGTAACGACTCACTTAACGAATAGCGATTTTATGATGTCTGTTTTACGGTTTCAAAACGCCTGTGCTGCGGCATTGCTGTCGTGCGCTCTGCTGACAGCATGCGGCGGCGACGTTTCAGAAAAAGTCGACACCACGTCGGCGGCTGCAGTCGCGCAGAAGACGACTGATTCGACCAATCGGGCGAATGCAGTGCCGTCAACCGCCGCGCCCTCCACCAGCTTTTTGATGGTGCAGGGACAGTCGGTGTATGCGAGCTGTGCGTCGTGTCACGGGCAAAACGGCGAAGGTGCCGCAGACAGTGTGCCGCCGCTGGTTGGCGCGGAATTGGTGACGGGATCATCCGCTCGCGCCATCGCCATCGTGCTCAACGGCATGAAGGGGCCGGTGGCGGTGAAGGGAAAAAACTACGTGGCCGTCATGCAGGCGTACGGCAAAGGCGTTCCGCTCAGCGATGTGGAAATCGCGTCGGTGTTGACGTACATCCGCGGCAGTTGGGGCAATTCTGCAGCCCCCGTCACCGTTGCCGCCGTCGCTGCGGCGCGCACGGAACACAAAGCGCGTACGTCTCAATGGAGTGCAGCCGAGTTGCAAGCGCTTAAGTAAAAACGAACCGCAATTGCAGAGTTACGCCGTGATCTCGTGCGGCGTGACTCCGAGATTGTGAAAGAGAAATGCATACACATCGGCGGCTTCGTCGATGCTTTTCGCCAGCGATGTGCCGCCGTGCCCCGATTGCATTTCGACGCGGATGAGTACGGGCGCATCGCCTGCGTGTGCCTCCTGCAAGCGCGCGGCAAACTTGAACGAGTGCGCTGGCACGACGCGATCATCGTGATCGGCGGTTGTAATCAGCGTCGCCGGGTAAGCGGTTCCATCGCGCAAGTTGTGCAACGGTGAGTACGCAAACAAATACCCAAATCCGTCAGCATCATCGCTCGATCCGTAGTCGGCGATCCAGTTCCAGCCGATTGTAAACTTGTGAAAGCGCAACATGTCCAGCACGCCGACGGCGGGCAAGGCGACAGCGCACAGGGATGGCCGTTGCGTCATGATTGCGCCCACTAACAGACCGCCGTTTGATCCGCCCTGAATAGCCAAACGCGATGATTGCGTGTAGCCCTCAGCGATAAGCCACTCCGCGATCGCGATGGCATCGTCAAAGACGTTTTGTTTCTGCGCCTTCATCCCCGCTTTGTGCCAGTCTTCACCGTATTCGGCGCCGCCGCGCAAGTTCATGTGCACAAACACGCCGCCCTGTTCGAGAAACGCGATGCGCAACGCGCTAAAGGTGGGCACGAGCGAAATGTTGAACCCCCCGTAGCCGTACAACAGGGTCGGGTTATTGCCATCGCGGATGACTCCGCGCTTCGCGACAATGAACGCCGGAATACGCGTCCCATCTTTGCTCGCGACAAACACTTGCTGCGTCTCAAATTGCGACGCATCGAACGGAAGCTGTGCTGCGCGGTGCAGCGTTTGCGCTCCGCTCGCAATATCATAGCGGTACACCGTGGCGGGTTCGCTAAATGACGTGAACGTAAAATACGTCGCACGTGCTCCGCGCTCGCCGGCAAAACCAACCGCGGTGCCGACGCCCGGCATGACTAGTTCACGATCCAGCGTCCCATCCATGTGGTGCACCAACACGCGCGTGGCCACGTCTTTCAGGTACGTCGCGAACAGTCGACCGCCAGTTGCCGAAATGCCATCGAGCGGCTCAGCGCGCTCGGGGAGAATCGTGCGCCACTGCGTTTCGTCTGGCGCGTTCGGATCGATAAGCACCACTCGACGATTCGGGGCGTGCCGATTTGTGACCACCACCAACTGGTCATCGATGTTGTCGAGCACACTGAGGTCGTCGTCGAAGCTGGTCCATACTTCGCGAAAGTCGCCGATACCGTTGCGCAGATCCATGACCGACAATGCCATGCCGTCTTTGCCTTGACCACGGTCGCTGATGTAGAGCAGTGCATAGCGTTCGTCGTCGGTCGTGCTCAGCTGATGGAATCGCTGTGGATGCTCGGCGTCGCGATAGACCAGCCGATCGGCCGACTGTGGTGTTCCGAGCTGATGGTAGAACACGTGATGATCTTCGTTCATCACGGAATAGGCAGCGGCGGATTCAACAGGCTTTGGATATCGACTATAAAAAAAGCCATCGCGAAACCACGCGATGGCGGAGACTTTCACCCAGTCGATGCGATCCGAAAGAGCCGTTCGCGTTGCGACGTCAAGGACGCGAATGGTTTGCCAATCTGAACCGGACTCGCTCACCATATACGCGATGTGCGTGGCCTCGGCGTCGAATGTCAGCATGGACACGCGCGTGGTACCGTCAATCGATAGTGCGTTCGGATCGATCAAAACGTCCGGCGAACCTGCCTCGCCACGCTGCAAATAGTACACGGCTTGGTTTTGCAGACCGTCGTTTCGCGCGAACAGGTGCCACCCCTTTCTGACCTCGGGCGCCGATTCTCGCGGATAGTTCACCAGCGCCGTCATCCGCTCGCGAAGTTGGTCTCGGTAGGGGAGCGCTCGCAGATACCTCAGGGTGACCGCGTTCTGCTCGGCGACCCACGCTTTCGTCTCGGCGGAGGTGTCATCTTCCAGCCACCGGAAGGGGTCGGCGACCGTCGACCCGTGATATTGGTCGATGACGGCGTCTTTCCGGGTATTTGGATACGAGATCAATGGAATTTGGCTGGTGGTCGACGCAATTTGGCCTTTTGGAAAGGTAAACCACTGGCGCCAATGGTCCGATCTCCCTTATGCTTCAAAGCTCCACCGGAATGCCGTCGATGATTCAGGTGGACCGTCGCACGTTCAAGTACCACGTCCTTGTGGGGCCAGCGGACCTCCGCGACCTCCTCGAGCGGCGATGCCACGTCGGTTCCGGTTCGGGGGACATCGCTCCCGTTTCCGCGTCATGGCCTCTCGCACCGGTGTCGACCCAGCAGTCGGGCCGTCCGGATCTGCAGCACTTAAAACCGGGCTGAAGCTGGCCCCGGAGTGAAGATGCACCCGTTTATCGAAACGCAAAAAGAGTGGATGAAGGATTCCGTCTCCCCATTTCGTCCGGGCGACACGGTGCGCGTGAACGTGCGCGTGAAAGAAGGCGACAAGGAGCGTATCCAGGCGTTTGAAGGCGTCTGCATTGCACGTCGCGGTGGCGGCGTCAGTGAGACGTTCACCGTCCGCAAGATTTCCAACGGTGTCGGCGTGGAGCGTATTTTCCCGCTACACAGCCCGATGATTGCTGACTTGGTTGTCGTGCGTCGCGGTGCAGTGCGTCGCGCCAAGCTGTACTACCTGCGCGATGTGGTCGGCAAAGCCGCGCGCATCAAAGAGCGCAAGGTCACCAAGCCGACGTCAGCGAGCTGATCGAAGTACGTGGCTCGCTGGAGCCCGATCGAGCGCGATCTGCGCGCGCAGTTCGGCACACATATTGTCGGTGTTGACGAAGTTGGACGGGGCCCGCTCGCGGGCCCCGTTGTCGCATGCGCGATTGTCATGCCGCATGATCGTCGCGCGATCGCGGGCGTGAATGACTCGAAGCAACTCACGGCCGAGACGCGCGAACGACTTGCTGTGCTCATTCGCGCACATGCGCTTGCGATTTCGTTTGGCGCGGCGTCGGCCCGCGAAGTGGACCGCATCAACATCTATCACGCCACCGCGCTCGCCATGCGACGTGCACTGGCGCGCATTGAACCGCGGCTGGGCTGTGCGCCCAACCACGTGCTGGTAGATGGGAAACCGTTCAAGTCGTTGGGCGTCGTGCACACCGCCGTGGTAAAGGGCGACGCGAAATGCTACGCCATTGCGTGCGCGTCGATTGTCGCCAAAGTCACGCGTGATCGCCTCATGCACGCGCTTGCGCGGCGGTATCCGGCGTACGCGTGGGAACGAAACGTGGGCTATGGTACGATGCAACATATGTCCGCGCTGGCGGAGCACGGACTCACACCCCATCATCGACGCAGCTTTTGTCTCGACGAGCAGGTGACGCTCGACGCCCTGCTGTAGGGTTTCCCTTCGCCACACACCGGATGCGCGCATGACTACTTCGACTTCGTCAGTGTTTCGCGATGGATTGCTGGACGGGCAGGTTGCGCTCGTGACGGGAGGCGGCACCGGCATCGGGCTGGGCATCTCGACACTGCTCTCCGCGCTCGGCGCGCATGTGGTTATGGCCAGTCGCAAACCAGAGCATCTTGAAGCGGCACTTGCACTTGTCACTGCGGGTGGCGGCAAAGCGTCGACGGTTGCACTCGACGTGCGTGATCAACCGCGCGTGAAAGCGGTGGTTGACGAACTTGTCGACACGCATGGTCGTCTCGACATTCTCGTCAACAACGCCGCGG
>JANXUN010000080.1 GCA_025356185.1 Gemmatimonadaceae bacterium | reverse complement strand
CACAGTCCAGTGGGAGCGCGCCGCGGACAGCAGTGTACGTGTTCGCGTTGTGCCCGAGCTGATCGATGTGTCGCGCGCACGTGATACGGTCCGCACCGGCACCGCAATTGAGCTCGCGCTGGAAGACCTGTTTAACACGCAATCGCGCGTGTCTGCGCAAATCGCGTCGTCGTTGGGCGTGTCGCTGAGCGCCGAAGCGGCAACGCGATTGGCGCGAACACCAACGCGCAATCGCGATGCGTTCGAAGCGTATGTGCGAGCAAGCCTGCCCGGCGAAACGCATGCGGAGTCGTTTCTCCAGCAGGCCGTCGCACTCGACTCCACGTTTGCATTGGCAAGGGCAAACCTCGGCTTCCGCGCGGCGCTCAAGTACCCGAGCACCTTTGATCCTGCAGTCGCCGAGCTCGCGGGTCGTGCATCTGATCGTGCCATGATGCTTGATAGCAACAGCGAGCAGTCGCAGATCGCGCGCTCGCTCTATGAGCGGCACGTGACGCGAAACTTCGCAGCGGCGGTCGCGCACGCGCGCACGGCGATCAAGTTTGCACCAGGCAACGCCGAGAACATGCACTTGATCGCCGCCGCGCTGCTGAACGCCGGGAAGCTTGACGAAGCGCTGGAGTGGGCGCGAAAGGGAGCAACGCTAGATCCACGCAGTTCATCTGCCGCTGCGCGTGTCGCGTTGATGCTGGTGTGGAAGCACGACTACGCAAACGCGTCGATAGAGGCGGATCACGCGTTGCGACTAGTGCAGCGTCGTGGCGGATTCATTGTCATCGATTCGATCTGGATCCCAGTCATGCGCGGAGACCTCGACGCCGCGCACGCGTTTACCGCATCACTCCCCGATTCGCAGGCGCGTGCAGGCGCGACCGATGCGGTGTTGCGTGATTTTGCACAGATATGGATTGTCGATTCGCTGTCGCGTCAGTACGCGATGCGTATGTTCCAGCGACGCGCGGCGATGGCGAACTACTACAGCGTGGCACTGTTTGAGGCGTGGAGCCGTCATGACGCGAACGCGCAGCGTGCATTGGCCGACTCTGCCATTCGCGCCATTCGCGAACGCCTCGACCCAGTGCCGCGCGAAGAACGGTTGCGGATGCAGCTTGCGTTCGCGCACGCCCTGCGAGGGCAATGCCTCGAAGCGATTGTGCAGGCCGACAGCGCCAATGCGACGCGATCAATTCATCAGGACGGATTGATCGGTGCCGGCATGTCGCTGCAGCTCGCTGAAGTGCTGGCACTCTGCGGAGAGAACGACCGCGCCATTGCGCTTGTGGACACGCTGTTGCGACTACCGGGCTTGGTAACTCCCGGATGGCTGCGCGTGGATCCGCACTTTGCTGGCCTGCGCGCGGACGTGCGATTTCAAAAGTTAATGGGGCAGTGATGTACGCCGCCGCATGCTCCGCGGCCACGTGACTAGCTTTGCTCATGGCTACTTCGGGAAAACGTTCGGCGACGCTCTATGTGGTGCTCTCGGTCAAGCAACCCGACCGATCAGCCGCAGTCGGTGTACCCGTTCGTGTCGTGATCGGATCCGAAACGGGTTGGCAGATGTCGTCTGCGGGTACCCGATGCGCGACCGATGAGGAGGGCGTGTGCCGATTGGAATTGCCGCTCTCGCTCGCGAATCGACGCCGCAAGATGCCGGGAAATTTCTTCACAACGCTGTTGGCCTCGCGTGAACGCACTCAGCATGTGCAGGTCGCGATTGAAGTAGAGTACGCCGACCGGCCCTGGTTATCGGTGATTGATGTTGACCGGTTCGCTGACGGTACGACCGCGCGACTCGAAGCGATGCGCGTGTTTGGTCGTGCGACCGACGGTCGCTTTACGGACGACGTGCCATTCAACGACGGCACGTGGCGTAAACGCTTGAGCTCCGGGCAGGTGATGACGTTGCCCGGGTTCGACGTGAACAGCGTTGCGCTCGACCCCGATCCTGACGCGCTCGATGATGTCGTGTGGCGCTTGCAACTCACACTCACGCGCTGGCCTGATCCGGTGTTGCGTGATGCGTCGACTATTCAATACGGATCAGGACACGTCAAAAAGCCGCGCACGTAGCACGTCGGTCGTGACGAGCATCGTCGCACCCCGCGTCACGCCACATCGCGCAAACGCCTTCGCGCTACACGATAGTGAGGCCGCGGGGTTGCTCGTCGGATTGATTGCGCATGAAGTCCGCGAGCTCACGCAATCGTTGCCAGAGAGGCGCTCGCAACGCTTCAGGAACATCGTGTTCGCCAAGCGCGCGTTCCATGCACCACAACCACTGATCACGTTCACGCGCGCCAATGGCGAACGGCATGTGGCGTTGGCGAAGTCGGGGATGGCCGTACCGCTCGACGTATGTGGGTGGCCCACCCGTCCAGCCCATGAGGTACAGAAACAACTTTTCGCGCGAAGACTTCAGACTCGCTGCATGAAGGGCGCGAA